>JAJQAS010000295.1 GCA_021203685.1 Clostridiales bacterium
CCAAGCGCAGCTTTCAGGCCATCCGCATTGCCGTCAACGACGAGCTTTCCGCCTGTTCCCAGGCGGTGGACGCCATCATCCCCCGGCTGAACCCGGGCGGGCGGCTGTGTATCATCACCTTCCACTCCCTGGAGGACCGGCTGGTGAAAAACGGCTACCAGGAGCAGGCCAGAGGGTGCATCTGCCCGCCGGAGTTCCCGGTGTGCGTCTGCGGCAGGACCCCGGCCATCAAAATGACCCCCAAAAAGCCCATCCTCCCCTCGGCGGAGGAAATCGCGCAAAACCCCCGCGCCCGCAGCGCCAAGCTGCGCATCGCGGAGAAGATATAGGAGCTGTTAGCTATTAGCTGTTGGCTGTTAGCTTGCAACACCTTACTAACAGCTAAGAGCTACAGGGAGGGGCAAAGCCCCGGAAGTGCCGCTTGACGGCAATAGCTAAAAGCTCAATTTTAACAAAGAGAGGTAGTTATCATGGCTGCACGACGCAAAAGACAGAACCCATTTCAGACGGCTATCAGCGGGAATGTGGCCTATGATGTCAACACCCGCGGCAACGTCGCCTACGAGCCGGAGCGCGAGGAGCGCACCGAGCAGCAGCGCATCTCCGACACCGGCCTCCAGCGGGCCAAAAACGCCCGCCGCCAGCCGGTGGCGCTGCGCAAGCAGCAGCCCGTCTCCCTCACCGCCGTGGCCGGCTTCGTGCTGGTGGCCATGCTGGCGGTGGCAGTGCTGACCAGCTACATCCAGCTCAACAGCGTCTACGCCGAGACCGTCACCGCCCAGACCACCCTGACCGAGCTGGAGACCGAATACTCCAAGCTGGCGGCGGAGGACGAGGAGGTCTTCGACGCCGAGACCCTGCGCCAGGCGGCGGAGGACGCCGGGCTGTCCGAGCCCAGCGCCAGCCAGAAGGTCTACATCGAGTCCTCCTCCCCGGACAACACCGTGGTCTACGACCAGCAGGAGAAGGCCACCGGCCTTCGGGGCTGCTGGCAGACTGTGGTCTCCTTCTTTGCCGGGTTGGGCGCATATTTCAGCTGAAACGCACATATCAGTGACTGGAACCAGTGAAAAGCCATAAGAGAGACGGGGCCTCTGAACAGCCCCACAACAGAGGGCGTAAGAAGAGTACATTCTTGCGCCCTTCTTCGCCAGCCAGGGGGTGAGCGCATGAGCAGACAAAAACGCAAAAAAAGCAGCAGCCGTCAGGCCAACCGGCGCATTTTCCGCCGGACGGTGTTCCTGCTGGCGTTCTGCGGCGTCATCATGTTCATTCCCATCGTCTATAAGCTCTGGTACTGGCAGATCAGCCGCCACGACGAGATCGAGCAGAAGGCGGTGGAGCAGCAGACCAGCGAGCTGTCCGTCTCCGCTCTGCGGGGCACCATCTACGACTCAGAGGGCAACGTGCTGGCCATCAGCGCCAGCGCCTACGACGTGATTTTGTCCCCCAAGGCCATCAGCGACAAGCAGCAGGAACTGGATGCCGCCGCCGCGGAGGCCGAGGAAAAGGGCGAGGACCCCGGCGAGGTGCTGGACGTGGCGGAGACCATCGCCACCGGCCTGGCCGAACTTCTGGACGGCGTGGACGCGGATACCATCCGGGAAAAGTGCCAGGACACCAACAGCCAGTACAAGAAGATCGCCAGCAAGCTGGACGCCACCACCGAGGAGGCGGTGCGGGAATTTATCGCTGAATACGACCTCTCCGGCTGCGTCTACCTGACCCCCAACTCCAAGCGGTATTACCCCTATTCCACCCTGGCCGCCCAAATCATCGGCTTCGCCAACGACAGCGGCGGCGCCTACGGTATCGAGGCCGAGCTGGACGACGACCTCTCCGGCACCACCGGTCTGGTGGTCACCGCCCAAAACGCCAGCGGCACCGACCTGCTGAACTTCTACCAGGAGTATTACGATGCAGAGAGCGGCAGCACCGTCACCCTGACATTGTCCACCGAAATTCAAAAGCTCTGTGAGGACGCGCTGGCCGACGGCATCGAGAAATACGACGTGCAGAACGGCGGCTTCATCATCGTCATGGACTGCGACAGCGGCGCCATTCTGGGCATGGCCAGCAGCCCCACCTATGACCTGAACGACTACAGCACTATCATCGACGCGGCGCTCCAGGAGGAAGTGGACTCCGGGGCCATCACCGAGTCGGAGGCGCTGAACGAGATGTGGCGCAACAAGGCGCTGAACGACACCTATGAGCCGGGCTCCACCTTCAAGTCGCTGGTGCTGGCCGCCGCCCTCCAGGAGGGGGTCGTCAGCGAGGAGACCACCTTCAACTGCACCGGCTCCGTCACCGTCTCCAACTATACCATCCGCTGCTCCGACCGGTCCGGCCACGGCACCCAGACCCTGGCGGAGGCGGTGGGCAACTCCTGCAACCCCGCCTTTATCTCCATCGGCCAGAGTTTGGGGGCGGAGACCTTCTATTCCTACATGGAGCGGTTCGGCCTGATGGACTCCACCGGCATCGACCTGCCCGGCGAGAGCGCCAACGTCATCTGGAGCCTGGAGAACTTCGGCATCACCGAGCTGGCCACCGCCTCCTTCGGGCAGCGGTTCACCGTCACCCCCATCAGCCTTATCACCGCCATCAACGCGGTGGTCAACGGCGGCTACCTCTATACCCCCCATGTGGTGCAGAGCATCGTGGACGCCGACGGCAACACCACCTATGAGGCGGACACCACCCCCGTCCGGCAGGTTATCAGCGAGGAGACCTCCCAGCGCTGCGCCACCATTCTGGAGGGGGTCGTCACCAGCTTCACCGGGCGCAACGCCTATATGTCCGGCTACCGCATCGGCGGCAAGACCGGCACTTCCCAGACCCTGGTGGACGACGAGTACATCGTCTCCTTTGTGGGCTTCGCCCCGGCGGACGACCCGGAGATCATTGTGCTGGTAGCCTTCGACTCCCCCCAGGTGGACGCGGCGGGCAGCAACTACTCCACCACCGGCTACTACATCTCCGGCGGCAACATGGCCGCCCCGGTGGCAGGCCAGCTCATCGCGGACATCCTGGACTACCTGGGGTACGAAAAGCAGTACACCGATGACGACCTCTCCGGCGTCAGCGTCTCCATGCCCGACCTGACCGGGCTGGACGAAGACGGGGCGGCGGAGGCGCTGGAGGCCAAGGACCTGACCTACCGGGTGGTGGGCGACGGGGAGACCGTCACCGACCAGTGCCCCTCCTCCGGCTCCACCCTGCCCAGCGGCAGCGAGGTCATCCTCTACATGGGGGAGGAGGCCCCCGACGACACCGTCACCGTCCCCGACCTGACCGGCATGACGGTGGACCAGGCCAAGGAGGCCCTCAGTGAGCTGGATCTCTACATGACGGCCACCGGCTCCTCCAGCTACTACAACAGCACCACGCTGGCCTACAGCCAGAGCGCCGCCGCCGGGACCGAGGTGGAGCGGGGCAGCGTCATTACGGTGAACTTCGCCGACAGCGCCGTGGCCGACTACACAGGACAGGAAATTGATGATTAGTCCAAGAATCCCGCTGACGGCGGTGATCGGCGGGGCAGGCAAGACCTGTACGGCGCATCTGGTGCGCCGGATGCTGGAGGACGGCGCGGGCCAGACCACCGGCCTCATCACCACCCGCCACAGCTACGTCCGGGACGAAGTGCTTCCGCCCCCGGCGTGGCCGGGGTGGGCGCAGCAGCTGCCGGACATCCTGGACCGCATGGCGGCTGCCGGTTGTGACCGGGCGGTGTTCACCATGACCGTCCCCATGCTGGCGGCGGGGCTGGCGGAACACCTGCCCCTGGAGCTGGCGGTGGTCACCAGCCTGCAAAACGCCCGGGAGGCCGAGCTGGTCTGCCAGAGGCTGGAGGGCCGGTGCGAAACGCTGGTGTGCAGCATCGACGACGGCGACGTGCGCCGCCTGGCCCAGCTGTGGCCGGGGAAAAAGCGCACCTACGCCGAAAAGCGGGGAGAAGCCGATGTCAACGGTCGGAACCTCCGCCTGCTGCGGGACCGCATCGAGTTCGAGGCCCTGACCGACCAGGGCATCTCCCGGGTGCGGCTGCCCATCCCCGGAGGCTTCGGCCTCTACCACAGCCTTGCCGCTCTGGCGGTGGGGCAGCTGTGGAACGTCCCGCTGGAGCGGATGGTGGAGGTGCTGGGCCACGCCGGAGGCGTGCCGGGCCGCATGGAGCTGCACGAGCTGGACGGCGGCGTCGCCGCCCTCATCGACAGCGCTGCCACCCCGGAGCAGCTGGAGAACCTGCTGCTCACCGCCCGTTCCATGTCCCAGGGGCGGCTGCTGCTGGTCTGCGGCGCGCCGGGCGACCGGGACCGGAGCCGCCGGGCGCAAATCGGCTCGGTGATCTCTCGCATGGCCGACCGGGTCTACCTGACCGCCGACGACCCCCGCACCGAGCCGGTGGAGGACATCTGCCGGGACATCCGGGCCGGGATGCAGGGCCGGAAGGGAACGCTGGTGCCCGACCGGGCCAAAGCCATTCGCCGGGCGGTGGCCGCGGCGGAGCCGGGGGACTTGGTCATCCTCGCCGGGCGGGGCGACCGCTCCGCCATGCTGGTGGGGCGGGAGGAAGTGCCCTTTGACGAGCGGGATATTTTGAAGGAATTTCAGGCGGAATCGAGCTGTTAGCTATTAGCTATTAGCTGTTAGCCGGAAAGTGCTAATTTTGCGGGTGTCCCACCGAACCAGCCTTATCTGTTTACGTGGAAGTTTTCCCACATATCTGTAGGGCGGAACTCATCAAAAAAAACACAAACAGAAGGATAAACTCCACTGTTTTCCGTATAAAATAGAAATGAGCTGTTAGCCGTTAGCTGCGCGCTGCAAGCCAAAAACGCAGCGCCGAAAAGATTGCACAACCCAGCTAAAAGCTAAAAGCTAGGAGCTAAGAGCTACTATAATAGAAAGAAACAAGGCTTCCTGAAAACCGGGAGCCGAAGGAGCGAAAGATGAGAGCAATTATCAGCTTAGCTGTGGCCTTTGCCGCCACGGTGCTTATTGGCCACTTTTTAATTCCCTGGCTCCGCGCCCTGAAGGCGGGCCAGACCATCAAGGAAATTGGCCCCAAGTGGCATATGTCCAAACAGGGGACCCCCACCATGGGGGGCCTGATGTTCATCGCCGGGAGCTTTCTGGCTCTGGTGATTTTGGGATGGCGTGATTTCGCCGCCGGTGACTTCGGGGCGCTGTTTGTGTTCTGCTTCGCCCTGGTGTTCGGCGTCATCGGCTTCATCGACGACTACAAAAAGGTCCGCTACCACCAGAACGAGGGCCTCACCGCCGCCCAAAAGTTCCTGCTCCAACTGGCGGCGGCCATTGTGTTCACGCTGCTGCTGCGCAATACGGGGTATCTGAACCCTGACCTTTATATTCCCTTCGCCAACGTGACGGTGGAAATTCCCTGGGTGGTGTACATGGTCTTTGCCGCCTTCGTGATGGTGGGGACGGTGAACGCCGTCAACATCACCGACGGCGTGGACGGCCTGGCCACCGGCGTCACCATTCCTGTGATGGTGTTCTACCTGGCTGCGGCGCTGCTGTGGGGCTATGGCGAGCTGGGAGTGCTCAGCGCCGCCATGCTGGGGGGCCTGCTGGGGTTCCTGGTCTATAATTTCCACCCGGCCAAGGTGTTCATGGGGGACACTGGCTCCCTGTTCCTGGGGGGCATGGTCTGCGGGCTGGCCTTTGCCCTGGATATGCCGCTGATTTTGATTTTGGTGGGCATCATCTATATCGCGGAGACCGCATCGGACATCATTCAGGTGACCTACTTCAAGCTGACCCACGGCAAGCGGATTTTCCGCATGGCGCCCCTGCACCACCACTTCGAGATGGGTGGCTGGAGCGAATACAAGCTGTTCGCCGTGTTCACCGGCATCACCGCCGCGGCGTGCGCGCTGGCGTATCTGGGCGTGATGGGTCGGTAATTGAGCTGGATTGGGAAACCCCTCCACCATGCTGCGCATGGTCCCCCTCCCCTTTCAGGGGAGGCGAGGGGGGATAGTGCTTGCTATTTGTTTAGCGATTTTACCAAGCATAGTACAAGTTTTCCACAAAGAACTACCATTCGCTAACTGACCACCTCTCTTGCCTCCCCTGAAAGGGGAGGTGGCGCGGCGTAAGCCGCGACGGAGGGGTTTCCATCGGAATCATAAATAAGACTGGTTCAAAGGGAGCCGCATAAGCAAGTAACATCAAGCTAAAAGCGAACAGCTATCAAACGAAAGGAGGGGCAGAATGGCAACAAAGACCTCACGGCGGGGATTGCACCGCCATCAACAGCTGGCGAAGGGTCCCATCGACCTGCCCTTTCTGATGCTGGTTCTGCTGCTGCTGGGCATCGGCCTCATCATGCTGCTGTCGGCCTCGTCCTACGCCGCTCTCTACGACAAGGCGGTGGGGTATAACGCCTCCACCGGCACCTTGGGCGATCCCTATTATTACTTCAAGCGGCAGGCGCTTTTCGCCGTGCTGGGCATTGTGGCCATGCTGTTGGTCTCCCGGCTGGATTACCAGTACCTGCGCATCCTGTCGGTGCCGGTGCTGCTGGTGGCCATTGTGTTGCTGATTTTGGTGCTGACCCCCCTGGGCGTCACCCAAAACAACGCCACCCGCTGGCTGCGGCTGGCGCTGGTGGCCGGGCCGACCTGCCAACCCTCGGAGGTCGCCAAGCTGGGAGTGGTGCTGTTTTTCTCCGCCCGGCTCTCCAAGCGGCGGCAGGGAGCGCCGGAGTTCGCCCGGCGGCTGCCCCGGCCTCTGGAGAAAATCCGTTACTTCTTCTACTGGAGCGACCTGGCGGAGCTGATCCCCTACGGAGTGATTTTGGTGGTCATCGCCGCTCTGATGCTCAAGGAGCCCCATATGTCCGGAACACTGCTGGTGCTGGCCGCAGGCGCGGCCATTCTGTTCGCCGCCGGGATCCGGCTGGGCTGGTTCGCCCTGGGCGCGGGGGCCATGGCGGCTGTGGCCTATGCGGTCATCTTCGTGATGGGCTACAACAGCAGCCGCATCGCCATCTGGCTGGACCCCTGGTCCGACCCCACCGACACGGGGTATCAGGTGGTGCAGTCCCTCTACGCGGTGGCCTCCGGCGGCCTGACCGGCCTGGGCTTCGGCCTGAGCCGCCAGAAGTACCTCTACCTGCCCGAAGAGCAGAACGACTTTATCTTCGCCATCATCTGCGAGGAGCTGGGCTTCATCGGGGCCACGCTCATCGTGGTGCTGTTCGCCCTGCTGGTCATCCGGGGCTACTGGCTGGCCCTCCACGCCCGGGACCGGTTCGGCTCCCTGCTCATCGTGGGCTTCACCACCCTGCTGGCGGTGCAGGTGTTTTTGAACATGGCGGTGGTGCTCAACGTCATCCCCGCCACGGGCATTTCCCTGCCCTTCTTCTCCTACGGCGGCACCGCGCTGCTCATTCAGCTGGTGGAAATGGGCATTATCCTGGCCGTCTCCCGGCAGATCGCCCCGCCGAAGCAGGGGTGAGCTATTAGCTGTTAGCTGTTAGCCGTTAGTTGGGCACTACAAACCAAAAACGCAGAGCAAACAGTTGAGCAGCACCAAGCTAATAGCTAATAACTAAGAGCTAAAAGCTATCATCCTCCAGGAGGGATACACCTATGAATCCGAAAATTCTCTTCACCTGCGGCGGCACCGCCGGACACATCAACCCGGCGGTGGCCCTGGCGGGTCTGTTCCAGGAGCGGGACGGCGCGGACATCCTCTTTGTGGGGGCCGACGGCGGCATGGAGGAATCTCTCGTGCCCAAGTCCGGCTATCCCATCCGCACCGTCACCATCTCCAGCTTCTACCGTTCGGTGAGCCTGAACAGTTTGAAGCACAACCTGACCACCGCGAAAAACCTGCTGGTCTCCCCCGGCCAAGCCAAAAAGATCCTGCGGGAGTTCCAGCCCGACCTGGTGGTGGGCACCGGCGGCTACGCCTCCTACCCGGTGGTGAACCAGGCGGCGAAACTGGGCATCCCCACCGCCGTCCACGAGTCCAACGCCTTCCCCGGCCTGACCACCCAGCGGCTGGCAAAGGTGGTGGACAAGGTGATGGTGGGCTTTGAGGAGAGCAAGAGCCACTACGACGACCAGAGCAAGGTGGAGGTCACCGGCACCCCCGTCCGGGAGGACTTCTTCGCCCAGACCCAGGCGGAGGCCCGGACAAAGCTGGGCTTCGGGGACACCAGGCCCGTGGTGGTCACCACCTGGGGCAGCCTGGGCGCCCAGGTGATGAACGACCATATGGTGGACTTCGTGGTCCGGGAGATCGAGGCGGGCACCCCCTTCCACCACATCTACGGCGTGGGCCAGAGGTACTACCAGCGGGTGCTGGACGGCATCGCCGCCCGTGGCATCGACCTGAGCCTCTACCCCGACGTGGACATCCGGGACTATATCTACGATATGCCCGTGGTGATGTCGGCGGCGGACGTGGTGCTCAGCCGGGCGGGAGCCTCCACCATCGCGGAAATTTCCGCCATCGCCAAGCCCAGTATTCTGGTGCCCTCCCCCAACGTCACCGCCAACCACCAGGAGAAGAACGCCCGCGTCCTCTCCGACCAGGGGGCGGCGCTGCTGATGCTGGAGCCGGACTGCACCGGCAAAAAGCTCTACGATCAGGTCACCGACCTGCTGGACAACCGGGGGCGGCTGGAGCAGATGCAGATGGAGCTGAAACGGCTCTTTGTCAGCAACGCCAACGAGCGCATCTATCAGGTGCTGAAAGATTTGATGGGAAAATAACGCCGCTGTCAAACTGCCCGCCCGGCGCATAGGATGGGATAAATCCGTTGCTGGCTATCCCTTTTCTTTGGCCTTATGAGCATTTTAGCTCTTAGCTCCTGGCTTTTAGCCTTTAGCTTTGTGGTGCTTGACATGATGTGCTGCGCTTACGGTTTGTATTCCTTTACAAACGGGTGGCTTCACTCGTAGCTTCCTTTTTAGCTGTTCGCTTTAGACTGGCAGCGCCTGACTAACAGCTAACAGCTAATGGCTAATAGCTTATCACAACGCGGCTGATTGAAAGGGATACCCTCAAATCCGAATGGAGGAATCCCTATGCGTGTGTTGCGAGTGCGCGGCGGCAGGCCGCTCTCCGGCTCTGTGGCCGTCCACGGGGCCAAAAACAGTGTGCTGCCCATTCTGGCGGCGTCCATCCTGGCGGGGGGCGTCTGCGTGATACATAACTGCCCCTCCCTGAACTATGTGGACGCGGCGGTGGCCATCC
>JAJQAS010000122.1 GCA_021203685.1 Clostridiales bacterium
AACTCAATCGCCTTTTTCTATACCCTGGTCTCACATCTATTGTAAAGCTACAAAGCAGGAATCCTTGTACTTATAATTGCTTTTTTCATGAAGAAGTATTATTATAGAATGTAGTCTTACAGACTTTCGGCTGAAATACGACACGGATGACAGGAGGGCAGAGGCGCCATGACACCGGAAGAACAGGCACGCGAAATCATTGACCAAAAACTGAAACAGTCCGGCTGGATCATTCAAGATAGAAAAAGACTGGATCCCGAAGCTGCTCCTGGTGTTGCGATCCGTGAATTTCCCACCAGCACCGGGCCGGTGGATTATGCCCTCTTTGTGGACGGTGTCCCGGTAGGCGTAGTGGAGGCCAAAAGAAGCACCGCCGGGCAAAATATCACCGTCGTGGAGGAGCAGTCCGCTCGCTATGCCCACAGCCAATTCAAATGGGTACAGCCGGGCTATGAGATCCGTTTTGCCTACGAAGCGACAGATAAGCTGATTCGTTTTACAGACTATAAAGACCTGAAATACCGATCCCGCACCGTATTTTCGTTCCACCGACCGAAAACGCTGCGCGCGCTGCTTGCGCAGCCGGACACCATCAGGAACAACATGAAGCGCTTCCCTCCCCTGGATGAGACCGGATTCCGTCAGTGCCAGGTGAACGCCATCCGCAATCTGGACGCTTCCTTTGCGGCGAACCACCCCAGAGCGCTGGTACAAATGGCCACCGGCGCGGGGAAAACCTACACGGCCATCACAGCCGCTTACCGGCTGCTCAAGTACGGGCGGATGAATCGTATCCTCTTCCTTGTGGATACAAAGAGCCTGGGAGCGCAGGCAGAGCAGGAATTCCGCAACTACACCCCAAACGACGATCCCCGCAAGTTCCCCCAGCTTTATGGGGTACACAGGCTGACAAAATCCTTCATCCCCAGCGATGTACAGGTCTGCATCAGTACCATTCAGCGGATGTATTCCATCTTAAAGGGCGAGGAACTGGACGAGCGCGCCGAGGAGATCCCGCTTGGCGAGCAGCCTACCGCACGGAACAAAGTCCCAAAGCAAGTTGTCTATAACGCAGCCTATCCGCCGGAGTTTTTCGACTGCATCATCGTGGACGAGTGCCACCGCTCTATTTACAACGTGTGGAGCCAGGTGCTGACCTATTTTGACGCCTTTATCATCGGCCTGACCGCCACACCGGACAAGCGCACCTTCGCCTTTTTCAATGAAAACGTCGTCAGTGAATACACCAGAGAGCAGGCCATCGTGGACGGCATCGACGTTGGGGAGGACATTTTCTCGATCGTTACGGACATCACGAAAAACGGCGCATATCTGATGCAGCAGCAGATCGAATATCGGGACCGCCGCTCCCGCGCCAAAAGCTGGAAGGAGATGGACGAGGACGAGGATTATACAGGCGCACACAAGGGCAAGCTGGACCGCTCCGTGGTGAATCCGAGCCAGATCCGCACGGTCATTCAGGCGTTTAAGGATAATCTGTTCACGAAGCTGTATCCCCGCCGAAAGGAGGTGCCAAAGACGCTGATCTTTGCGAAATCGGACAGCCACGCCGACGACATCATCCAAATTGTCCGGGACGTATTTGGCGGGGGGAACGAGTTCTGCCGTAAAATCACCTACCGGGAAAATGGCCGGGACGCCTATCTCCGTTCCTTCCGCAACGACTACGATCCCCGCATCGCCGTCACCGTGGACATGATCGCCACGGGGATCGACATAAAGCCCATCGAGTGCCTGGTTTTCATGCGGGACGTGCGCAGCAAGAATTATTTTGAGCAGATGAAGGGCCGCGGCTCCCGCACCCTCTCCCTGGAGGAGCTGAAAAGCGTGACGCCCTCCGCTGCGGAAAACAAAGACCATTTCGTCATCGTCGACGCCGTTGGAGTGACAAAATCTCTGAAAACCGAAACCCGCGCCCTGGAGCGCAAGCCGTCCGTCTCTCTGTACGATTTAATGATGAGCGTCATGTTTGGGGCGAAGGACGCGGACACCCTCACCTCGCTGGCAAACCGCCTCGTTCGCCTGAACAGGCAGATGTCAGCGAAGGAGCGGAAACAGTTCAAGGAAACAGCGGGGCTGTCCGCCGAAAAAATTGCCGGCAACCTGCTGAACGCCTTCGATGAGGACGTGATCCGAGGACGAGCGCAGGCAGACACCGGCGAAGTCGCCCCCACCGAGGCCCAGCTTGCGCAGGCACAGAAAGACCTGCTCCGGGAGGCAACCGCTCCCTTCCATAACCCGGATGTCTGTGATTATATCAATGACGTGCGGCGCAAGTACAACCAGCTCATCGACAATGTGAATCTGGACACGCTGCTATATGCAGGATATGACGTCCGTCGGGAGGAAAACGATGACCAGGTCATTGCGTCCTTCCGGGAGTTTATCGAGGAGAACCGGGACGAGATCACCGCCCTGCGGATAATCTATGACCAGAAATACGCGGACCGTCCCATGGTCCTTGAGCAGTTGAAGGCGCTGTACGAGAAGCTAGCCAGGCGCGTCACGATGGAACGCCTGTGGGACTGCTACGCCATCAAGCAGCCGGACAAGGTAAAGCGGGGGAAGGTGGCGCAGCTGGCCGACCTCATTTCCCTCATCCGCTACGAGATGGGGGTCTCGGACAGCCTGGCCCCCTTTGCAGACCGGGTCAATTCCAACTTTCAGCAGTGGACGTTTCGACACAACGCCGGCGCGGTGCATTTCACGGAGGAGCAGATGGAGTGGCTGCGGCTCATCAAGGATTACATTGCTACCTCCCTCAGCATCCTGCCGGAAGATCTGGAGCTGACCCCCTTTGACCACAAGGGCGGCCTTGTGGGATTCTATGACGCCTTTGGCGAGGGGTATGAGGCGCTGTTGGCGGAGATGAATGTGGAGTTGGTGGCATAATATGGCGATATACAAAGAATTGGTAAGAAAAGTACCTATACCAGCGGATAAAAAAACAAAACGAAAAGACTATCTCGAAAAGGGAGAACTTCCAATTATTGACCAAGGGCAAGGTCTAATTGGTGGTTACTCCAGTGATCTATCAAAGAAAATTTCATGCGAATTACCGGTGATTGTTTTTGGAGACCACACGAAATGTGTAAAATTCGTTTCTTTCCCCTTTGGCGCGGGCGCGGATGGAATTAAGGTTTTGCAACCCCAAAATGGGATATTGCCCAAATATTTATTATATGGAACAAAATATTTAACGTACCGTATGGTTGATAAAGGATATGCAAGACATTATCAGTTTATTGAAAAAATGTCTTTGGATGTCCCATCCGAAACTGAGCAAGTGCGCATCGTTGCCCGCATTGAGGAGCTGTTTTCCGAGCTGGACAAGGCCGTGGAGACGCTGCAAACCACGAAGAAGCAGCTGGCGGTGTACCGGCAGGCGGTGTTGAAAGAAGCGTTTGATACTGGAAACAATTCAGAATATTGCGAAATTTCTGAAATTGTTGACGATATACGGATAGGGCCATTTGGCACTATGCTTCACAAAAGTGATTACATTGCAGGCGGTATCCCCGTAATCAATCCGCAACATATCAAAGAATTATCTATTACTCCAGGAAAGTCTATATCAATTTCGGTTGAAAAGGCAGCAGAATTGTCCGCCTATCGATTAAGGCCAAATGATATTATAATGGGACGCAGAGGAGAAATGGGGAGAGCGGCAGCAGTAACCAGCACAGAATCAGATTGGATTTGTGGAACGGGAAGTATAATTTTTAGACTGAAGCCCGAATATAATGCCGATTTCTTTGCACGCATATTAGCAAGCCCGGATACGGTTCGGTATTTAAATGACCATGCAACGGGAACTACAATGAAAAATCTGAACGAGGATATTGTGCGCCATATCCCTGTTCCCAATATTAACAGAGCGAAGCAGGCAAAAATTACTCAATATTTAGATGAAAAGCAATCCGTCTGCGACAGCATCGAAAAAACCGTTGACGCCGCCCTCGCCCAGGCCGAGGCCATGCGGCAGAGCATTTTGAAAGAAGCGTTTGAAGGGAGGCTCATCTGATGGGCGAACAGACATCCAGCATCATCACAAAGGTCTGGGGGATGTGCAACCCGCTGCGGGACGACGGCGTCTCCTACGGCGACTATTTGGAACAGTTGACCTATCTCATCTTCCTGAAAATGTCCGACGAGTACACCAGGCCGCCTTACAAGCGGAAGACCGGCATCCCGGCTGGCTGCACCTGGTCGGACATGAACGCCCTCAAGGGCGCGGAGCTGGAGGAGAAATACAAACACATCCTGGAGGCCCTGGGAGGGCAGGGCGGCATCCTGGGGCAGATCTTCAAGGGCGCGGTCAACAAGATCAGCAACGCCGCCATTCTGTACCGGGTGGTGCAGATGATCGACAAAGAGAAGTGGATCGCCATGTCTTCCGACGTGAAGGGGGAGATCTACGAGGGCCTGCTCCAGAAAAACGCGGAGGACATCAAAAGCGGGGCCGGGCAGTATTTCACGCCCCGCCCGCTGATCCGGGCGATGGTGGCCTGTGTTCGCCCGAAACCCATGAAAACCATCGCGGACCCCTGCTGCGGCAGCGGCGGTTTTTTTCTGGCCTGTCAAGCATATCTCGCTGACCCAGCGCACTACTCCCTCACCCGGACGCAGAAAGAATTTCTGAAAAACGACACCTTTTACGGGAACGAGATCGTCCCGACGACCTTCAAAACGGCGCTGATGAACCTCTATCTGCACAACATCGGCGACATTTACGGCACCGTCCCCATCACGCTGGGGGACGCGCTGCTGTCCGACCCAGGGTATCGGGTGGACTATTGCCTGACCAATCCGCCCTTTGGAAAAAAGTCCTCCATCACCGTGACCAACGCCCAGGACGAGCAGGAGGAGGAAGAGCTGACTTACAACCGCCAGGACTTTTGGACGACCACCTCGAACAAGCAGCTGAACTTTGTGCAGCACATCAACACCATTTTGAAAACGGACGGACAAGCCGCCGTTGTCGTGCCGGACAACGTCCTCTTTGAGGGCGGCGCCGGGGAAACGGTGCGGAAAAAGCTGCTGGAAACCACCGACCTGCACACCATCCTCCGCCTGCCCACGGGGATTTTCTACAAGCCCGGCGTCAAGGCGAACGTCATCTTTTTTGACAAGAAGCCTGCCAGCCCGGACAGGCAGACGGTGGCAGTGTGGATCTACGACCTGCGCACCAATGTTCATTTTACATTAAAGCAGCACCCCATGACCGATGCGGATTTACAGGATTTCATTCAGTGCTATCACCCGGAAAACCGGCATGAGCGCCGTGAGACCTGGTCAGAGGAGAACCCAAATGGGCGCTGGCGCAAATTCCCGGTGGAGGAAATTCTGGAGCGGGACAAAACCAGCCTGGACATTTTCTGGATCAAAGATAAATCCCTTGCCGATTTGGATGACCTGCCCTCCCCCGACGAACTGGCCAGCGACATTATTGAGAATCTGCAAAGCGCCGTGGAGAGTTTTCAGGAATTGCAGGCGCAGCTCCACAAATCGTAAAACAGGAGGCAAAGAATGACCAACGTGGAAGAGATCATTCGGAACCGGCGTTCCGTTCGCAAGTTCAACGATATACCGCTCTCGGATGAGGCGCTGTCCGCCATCGTGGAGGCGGGCCGGTGGGCGCCCACCGGCGGCAACTGCCAGACCACCCATTTTCTCGTCATTACCAATGGGGAGGTACTGGAAACCCTCCGCGTCCGGGTGAAAACCGCGTTTGCCGGGATGGAGCTTGCCGAGGGGCAGTATCTCAGCATCCAAAACTCCATCAGGCGGGCGAAGCAGGGGGATTACGTCTATGATTACCACGCGCCCGCCCTTGTGGTGGTGGCGAACCGGCGCGGCTACCCCAACGCCATGGCGGATTCCGCCTGCGCCCTGCAAAATATGCTGCTCACCGCGGAGGCGCTGGGCGTTGGCTCCTGCTGGATCAACCAGCTCCACTGGCTGGACGAAAACCCGCTGGTGCGGGACTATCTCGAATCCCTGGGCCTTGGCGGGGACGAGACGATCTGCGGGGCGGCCGCCTTTGGAAACTATGACGGAATTTATCCGCGCAAACCGAGAACGGGCATGAAGGTGGAGTATATCAGGTGACATTGAGGAAATGTCGTAAAATAAGAGTTTGCGTAAAACATAAGGAGAGAGGCAATGTTTGACAAGTTACGGCTGAAAGAGGTCTTGACAGAATACAAGCGGGATTTTACCGCTTTCGAGTGGAGCAGAGAAAAATACAAATGGGAGGCAATCAAAACATTTCGGGCGCATTGGAAAGAAAATGACCCTGATTTTGCGGAGATGCTTTCGCAGTCACTTTCTAAGACAAAGAACCTGCTTGCAGCTGCAAATTACTATCCGGCTGGAATGATTACAAAATTTGCAAAGGCAGCGCCAGAAGAAGTCCGTGCAATGTTTAGCGCTCTGTATGATGAAAGCACGGATGTGGTTGAGCGCATTCTGACGTTTAAGAACGAATCCACCACCTTGCTTAAAAAGTATGGGAATGGCGATCGTCAGCATTACCAAAATGAAAATGCAATCAGTGTTTACTTGTGGCTTTACGACCCTGATAAATATTACATTTATAAATTCAATGAGGTTAAAACGGTGGCGGAGGTACTCGGTTGCGATTATCGGTTCAAAAAGGGTGCCTACAGAGAAAACCTCAGAAATTTCTATAGCCTTTATGATGAACTCTGTGAGTACATTTGTACAGATACAGAACTGACCGGCCTGCTTCAAACGCAGCTTTCAGACTCATGCTATTCAGACCCGGAGTATAAGACTTTAACTGTTGATGTTGGATTTTACATCAGTCGTTACTATTCGCAGAAAGAAGTAACAATATCGCAGGAACAGCCTCTAAATGATTGCTCTTCGAACCTTCCTAATTATGTGCCGCGAGCGATGGAAAAGAGTGCTGCGTATCAAGCTTATACGGCGGAGGATTTTCTGCGTCAGGTTTTCATGTCTGAACAGCGGCACGACAGACTTGTTGCTGTGCTGAAAAACAAGAAAAACATCATTCTACAAGGCGCACCCGGTGTTGGCAAAACCTACGCCGCCAAACGGCTGGCCTATTCCATCATGGGGGAGCAGGACGAGAGCAGGGTCGAACTGGTGCAGTTTCATCAGAATTATTCCTACGAGGATTTCGTGATGGGCTACAAGCCATCCGAAAACGGGTTCAAGTTGAAAACGGGTGTTTTCTATCAATTCTGCCAGAAAGCAGCAGATTAGCCGGGGAAGGACTTCTTTTTTATTATCGATGAGATCAACCGCGGCAATATGAGCAAAATTTTCGGGGAATTGCTGATGCTGATTGAAAACGACTACCGCGGCACGGCCGCTACGTTGGCATACAATGGCAAGCCATTTTCTGTGCCGGAGAATCTTTACATCATCGGTATGATGAACACGGCGGACCGAAGTCTTGCCATGATCGACTATGCTCTGCGCCGCCGGTTCAGCTTTTTTGAGATGCAACCTGGCTTTGATTCAGAGGGGTTTGTTCAGTACCAAACCAAACTGAACAATGAGACGTTTGATCGGCTTATTGAAACCGTCAAAGAGCTGAACAGAGAGATTGCAAATGACCGGTCGCTGGGAAAGGGGTTCTGCATCGGACACAGTTATTTCAGCAACTGGAGGGAGTGTACGGACGAAAAGATGCAGACCGTCGTGGACTTCGACATCATCCCGATGCTGGAGGAATACTGGTTTGACGATGCTGCCAGATTGCAGCGATGGAGCAATCTTCTGCATGGAGTATTTCAATGAGGCAGAATAAGCACATCCTGATCAAGAACATCTATTATATGCTGTCCTATGCGTTCCAGATTTTACGCCAATCGAACTTTGAGGATGTCGCCGCCGAAGAATTTGACAATGTGCAAAATCTGTTTGCCGCGATTCTGGGAAAGGGCATTGGCCAGCAGCTAAAGCAGGGGCTGTACCGGGAATATCGGAGCAAACAGGAAGATCTTCCCACCATGCGCGGCAAAATCAACGTGTCTGGGACTATCAAGAACCAAATCGCCCGCAGACAAGTCCTGACCTGTGAGTACGATGAGCTGTCAGAGAACAATCTCCTGAACCAGATTTTGAAAACAACAGCCCTGATTTTGCTGAAGAGCGGAGAAGTCGATACGGAATACAAGGATATCCTGAAAAAGGAGATGCTCTATTTCTCGGAGATTGATGTGACAGAGCCGTCCCTGATCCCGTGGGAGTCGATTCGATTCCACCGGAACAATCAGACTTATCAGATGCTTATCAGTATCTGCCAGCTGATTTTACAGGGGATGCTGCTGACAAAGGAACGAGGAGAAAATAGGCTGGCGTCTTTCGTGGACGAGCAGCGCATGTGTCGGCTCTATGAAAAATTCATCCTCGAATATTACAGGAAGGAATTCCCGCAGCTGCACGTCTCCGCCTCACAAATCGCGTGGGCCTTGGACGATGGAAACGGCGCGAGGCTGCCCGTCATGCAGAGCGACATCACGCTCTCCCGCGGGAATACAGTGCTGATCATCGACGCCAAATATTATCAGCAAACCATGCAGACGCGGTGGGAGACGCAAACCCTTCGTTCTGCCAACTTATATCAGATTTTTACTTATGTCAAAAACAAGGACGCCGCTTTGTCAGGTACGCCTCACACCGTTTCGGGGATGCTGCTGTACGCCCAGACCGACGAGGCGATTCAACCGGACAACAGCTATCAAATGAGCGGAAACCGAATCGACGTGAAAACGCTGAATTTGAATGGCCCGTTCCCCGAAATTTCAGCGCAGCTTGATAGTATTGCAAAAGAATTTTTTGGCATTTAGAACGAATTGAATTTGAACTGAGTTAACACTGTACCTGTTTTAATCTGTCTGTCAGCCCAACTTCCACTAAGTCAATCGCGGGACAGCCTGTAGAAAGACTGTCCCACTGACTATTATCGAACAAAATTTTTATCTTTATATATTCCAATGCAATATGTACATAGAATAAACTATAAGCAAATTGTTTTGAATTTTATTACTTTTTCGGCTTTTTCGCCGTTTTTCAAAAATTGAATTG
>JAJQAS010000078.1:0-6178 GCA_021203685.1 Clostridiales bacterium
ACGGCAACGAGTATATCGACAACGAGGCGGATACGCACTTTTTGTTTTTGGATTTTGCTGCCCTATGAGCAGGGTACCGGAAAAGGCGGGACAGATGTTGTTTTGCTTTTTGTATCAACCTTATCGGTACTTTTAGCGTAACACTCCTCTATTATGATTTGCATATCCCTCTCCTTATCAAGCGGCACTTCTGCCCTCAAGGGGCACTTCCGAAGCTGCGCTTCTCCCTGTGCTTCGCTCCCTGCCCTTTCAGGGGCGATGAGGGGAATGGTAATTGTTAATTGGTCAACATTTCTGCCCAGTATAGCACCAGTTTTTCACGGAGAGCTACCGTTCGGCAACTGACCACTCCTCTTGCCTCCCTTAAAGGTACACAGACGAAGCTCAGCAAAGCGGGTTCCTCTGGGAGCGGAGTCGCAACGAAATAAGCGAACCTTGCCGCTTTCAGCGGGGCGAACGCTATGAAATCTGCGGTGACAGGTAAGGAGGGGGATGTTTTTAGGAGGTGGCCTGGGATTTCTGGCACATGACTTGAGCAAATGGGATAACCAGATTCCTATATGGCATCTCGTCCGTAATTCTTCCAAATTCCAACTGTATATTATTATCTTGAAGTTAGTGAGACAGTAAAAACATTGAAATATCAACGAAAAACGGTGTTTTCCGCTCCACCAAAAACGGAAAATAACCCAATTTTAACCCATTTCAAAAGAAAAACGGGAAACGAGAAGCACCGAACAGCGGACACTGAATCGCCGCTCGGTGCTTTTTTCAATAATCGAAAGTGTCTCCGTCGCTCTTCTCAAAGAGCCTTTCAAGAGCTAATTTTGCTTTTTCCGCTGATGCTCGGGCAAATAGAGACATTGGAACGCCGTCAATATCGTAATAGGGTACATTCTTGTGCGCGTCCATATACTTCCTATAATCAAAAGCGCACACGGAGATTTCTTCCCATACGGCGCTTTCTTCAAGCAGCAGGTTTAGAAAGCGGATTTTTGCAAGAGATCCAATAATGAAATTTCTGTTGTTGGGATCGGCATAATCTTGTTCATATGCTTGCACATCGTATAAACTCTCGTTCGGATCAAGTACTTTTTCTAATTGACCGGAAGCTGCTATAAGATTATCAACTGCAAGTGTTGACAGCCCTGTTTCGTATTCTATATCCGTTTTGGCGCGTGTCTTATGGTTGTATCCATCTTCACAAAGCAAATAACCCATTTCACAGTCAAAAATGTGACATAAGGCCGCCAACTGTTCAAGTTTACATATTGGTTTTCCGTTCTCCCAACCTGCAACGGTCTGTCTTTTTATGGTCTTTCCGGTTTCATCCTCTATCCTATCCGCGAGTTGCTCTTGATTCATCCCCTTTTCTTTTCTGCATTGTCTGATTCGTTCGCCTATTTTGTGCCATAAATATAACATTTTCTAAATCCTCCCCTGGAAAATTTGCATTTTAGAGTGATTTACAAGGACATCATACCATGATAAACTAGAGATGTCAACGGAGGAATACAGAAAACCTAGACGAAAGCAGAAAGGGGGCACAGGAAATGAACGCGAGAACTAACCATGTTGCACCCGGCGAAAGCAAGCCGAAAACCGGCGCGATTGATGCCGCTTGTGCGCGTTATGGATATGGTAAGGCGTCAATGCGGCGGATTGCAGCAGAGGCCGGGGCCGTTATCCGCGTTGGCAGAACGGTACGCTTTAATTTTGACCGGATAGACCGTTATCTTGACCAAATCAGCGGGGAGTGAATTTTTTTGACTACGAATTGACCAGCCGGTTATTCGGAGGTGAGACGATGGAATCAACAAAAAAAGCCCGCTCCAGTGCTGCAACACCGGAACGGGCGGGAAATGGGGGTATGCGTGATGACATTTTCCCCAAAGAAGATTTTAACACATTGGCCGGGGGAATTGCAAGCTTACTGTTGACCGGGCCTGAAAATGCCTTGACACTCCGGGACCTGGAGAGGCTGACCGGGGAGAATGGCCGGGCCATTCGGCGGCAAATCGAAGTGGAGCGTCGCCGGGGAATCCCGATTTTGAGTAGCACAAGCGAGGGGATAGCCGGTTATTTCTTGCCTTCCTGCGAACTTGACACACGGCGCTTCGTTGGCTCAATGCGGGGCCGCGCCTGTGAGATTCTGCGAACAGCACGGGCCGTTGAGCAAGGCGGCGCAAACCCGGATCAGCTCTCTTTTGATGAGATGGACACAGGCGGCGAGGGTTAGAGCAGTGGCGGCAAAACGGATGTTTGCGAAGGCGGTGATCCAGTCCGCAAGATTTTTAAGGCTCCCTCAGTCGTCACAGCTTCTGTATTTCTTTTTAGGGCTGGAGGCAGACGACGACGGTTTTACAGAAACATTTCCCGTCTTTCGATTATACGGGATGGAGGAAGAAGACCTAAATCCATTGATTGAAAGCAATTTTGTTCAAGTTGTCAACGATGATCTTGTTGTCTTTATTACGGACTGGAGAAGAAACAACAATTTAAGGCGCGATTGCTACACAGAAAGCGAATATCACAACCTTCTGGAACAGTTACAGCCTGAAAATGAACAGGTTACACGCCGTAAACGGGACGGAAACGCCACGGAAACGAAGCGTAAACGGGACGTGAACGGGGCGGATACGCAGTTAAGAAAAGAGAAGAGCAGTAAAGAAGAGGTAAGTCCAGAAAAGAAAAACGTCGCTTTTTCGTCGGTCGATGGTTGCAAAAAAACGCCGCACGGTCGTTTTAACAACGTATTCCTGAGTAACAGCGAACTTGCCGCCTTGACGCTTTTTGTTGGTGAAGATTCGGTTGACGATGCACCAAACACGAAAAAAGTCATTGATGATTTTTCAGAAATGAAAGAGCGAACCGGAAGGCGGTTTGATTCAGACTATGATGCAATCGCAGGTCTTTTGAAGTGAGTGAAGCGCCTGCTTGTGAAAGTGGGCGCTAACTCTAAAGAGTGGAATATTTGCAGGAGGGAAAAACGATGTCAAAATTTTTAGAAAATGCAAAGCAGCTTGACAAACTGGCCGATGATTACAAACTCACCTGTCTATCAATCCGGGCCTCTAAAGGTGAAGCCGCTGAAATTATGGCCGCTGTTGGCGAACGGATTCAGCAGGAGCAAGCACATAACGAAGAACACCGCGCAGAACTGCAAGCGGCGGTTGATGACAAAAGCCGCTCTGAGGTAGTCCGAAAAATGGCCGCCCTGGAATTGGAGCGGTTGGAAGGACTGACACCAACGGTCACACAGGAGGAACGGGCGCTTTTCGCTGAAAAAATCGCTGAGGCGAACGCCGCTCTTTCGGAACTGAAAAAGACTAAGTCGCAGTTTACCGCCGCTCGTTCGGATTTGAAACGTCAGATTGATGAGGATTTCAATTTGAACGCCCTTTCTAAGTTTGATGCTCTTCTTCTCACTCGATACGTTGAGGGGGTACAAACAGAATTTACCCGCCGGTTCAAAGAACAGGGGTGAAGTAGTGGAGAAGCAGAGAGAATACAGCGAGAACCGCGTAAAACGTCCACAGGCGCGTTTTGACGGGCTGGAGGTAACGAACCACAGAAAAACCAAAGAGGCACGTTCACGGGGCTTTAGTGCGATTCTGGAAGGGACAACAGACGATGGGTGAAAAGCAAAAACGAGTTGCGCCGCCACAGCTTAACCGGATACCAGACAAAGACCTGGAGCGGATGGAGCGGGACGGTTTGGGTCGCCTGTACACACCGAACCGCAAAGAGGCCGAAAGGCTGGAAAGGGTTTTTGGGAAAGTATGGAACCTGTTTTACACCGACTGCGTAAAAGACGGAACGCCGATTTTGACCGTCCTTTTCATATGGAACGGCGAAACCAGCACTGGAGACTTTGCCCCGCCCAATGATGCAATTTTCTGTGGTTGGGAAAACCACGCGGGGATCGGTATTGAAAAGGCGGCGTTTCTCCACGATGACGACTATCTGGCCTTCTTGTTTCTCCACGAATTGGCACACCTGAGAATGGGCGGCGGTGACGGTGAAGCCCACAGCGCCGATTTTGAGAACCAACTTCAATATCTTCTGAGCGTGTACAATGACGCTTACGGTACACACCTGGAAAACGATTTTGCAGGCTACAAGGAGGAATGCAGCTTGAAACGAGACCAACAAAGGGCGGATTCTGCGCCGGTGCCTGCTTCATGGGTGGAGTTATTCAAAAAGGCCCCCACAGAAAGCAAGGAAAGCCGCTCCACCAAAAAGCGCAAAGTCGCTGTTTCGGGCGATTCGGCCCAAAAGCGGAAAGTCGCCATTTCGGACGATTCGGCGCAGAAGGCCCGCCGGGACATGATCCGGCGAATGCAGCAGCAGGAAACGGAGCCAAAAACAAGCCAAAAGTCGAAAGTCCGAAAGAGTTACAACGGAGTACGCAGGGGCTAACAGCAGCCGCGCAGAAGTGAATGAACCGCAAGGGAACAGCGAGGAACCACGAAGGAACGACGGAGGAACGGGGACATGGGGGAAGGCGCAGGAGTCACAACCGAAAGCGTGAAGCAATGGCTCCTGCGCTTCTTGGACGGCGAACATTCGGTTGACGTTCAAATCGAACGCCTGGAGCGCCTGGAAGCGCGAATAGAAGGCACCGGCTCCCCAAACCTTGACGGTATGCCGCGAGGCTCCCCAAACCATGACCGGGTTGCTTCAATGCTGGCCCAAAAGGAAGAGCTTGAAAATAAAATCAGGGGCATGATTACAGCGCAGGCAGACCGGCGGCGCACGGTTGAGCAATACGTTGACCGACTGCGAAAACCAGATGAAAAGGCCGTTGTAGAAATGCGCTACATTGACGGCGAACGCTGGAAGGACATCTCACAGATGCTTTTCGGGTCAAAAGATGACTTTGCAGACCGTGAGGATTCTTTCTTGCGCCGTACAACACGGCTACATGAGCGGGCGCTTATAAACCTTGTGGCGGTCATGCAGGAGGACCCGCCGGAAGATTTACCAACAGACGGGGAGGGAATGGAGTTTTGACCGCAAACTAAAGACAAAGCAGAGAGAACAACCAAAGCCGGGGCTGTTACTGGAGAGAACGCAGAATAAGCCGCAAAAAGGCCCACAGAGGCGGCAAAGGCGGCGGAAAAGAAACTTACAGCTAAACCGGCAAACGCCATTGTAGGCGCTTTAGCGCGATTTTGGGGCCATTGACAAGGGCGGCGTGGGTGCCGTATAATAGGGGCGAACGGAGAACCGGCGCAGTCCTGGTTTCTTCATCGAAGTTTTTTCCTTCAAGAAAGCCCCATGCTTTGCGTGCATGGGGCTTTTGTTATAAGCAGATAGGAAAAGCGAGTTGTGTTTTATAGCCGAAAACTGTCCCCGGTTTATATCGTCTTTGCAGGTCAAGGTCAACACTCTTTAGGAAAAACAAATAATCATGTTGCGCCGGATCTGGTTTTTCTGCTTGTACCAAGTCCAGAACTTCATCTATCCTATTATACGCAGAATCAAGCAAAGGCAGCTTCTTTATCAGTTTGGCGTGTAGGTCGTCAATAAGCTGTTGTTTGTCCACGTTGTCCGACAAAAAATCTTGGTGGAAGTGGAGCAACTCATGAAGCAGAATAGGCCCGCACCGTTTCCCTGTAGTTGTGGGGATACACATTTCTAGCGTATCCGGGCGGAAACTGGGGGAAATACACCCCGGAAAAATAACAATATCGTCATAGCTATACGCAGGCAACAACGGCATATCAGAAAACAGCGGTGCGAAACTTTGCATTTGTGTTCTCAATGCTACAACCGGGGGATAGCCGCTCATTGCTTCAATGCGGCTTTTCCTGTACTCCACGGCGGAAGGGTCCCATATTCTCCCTTCAGGCTCTTTAACGTTCATTTTTCGCTCCTTCCTCTGTGTCCCGCTCGATGGTTTCATCTATAGCGCGGTTAATAAACCCGTTGACACTTTCGCCGGTTGTTTGGGCGTGGGCCTTGATGGTATCCCGCTTCCCCTTTGGCAAAGTCA
Organism: Clostridiales bacterium; assembly: GCA_021203685.1. Classification (GTDB taxonomy): domain Bacteria; phylum Bacillota; class Clostridia; order Oscillospirales; family Oscillospiraceae; genus Onthomonas. Next base: position 6,002 of record JAJQAS010000078.1, read on the forward strand.
AATTCACCCGGTCATAAGATTTTGCAATCCATTTGTTAGTTGCTTTTTGTTGCGCTTTTGATGCTGGCATGTTTCTAAACCTCCCTCCATGCCGGAAAGACCCCTATACTCTTTCCATTGTATCTATATTATACAGTGTTTTTCTACTTGCGCAAGTATAAATAGTGTACAAATATA
>JAJQAS010000078.1:6188-8938 GCA_021203685.1 Clostridiales bacterium
CTTGCGTAAGTTTGTCAACTATGCCTATTGATATACTTGCGCAAGTATATTATAATATACTCACGTTGAAGGAAGAAACACATGGTTGAGCCATAGCGGACGGGTAACAGCAAGAACGCGAGGCAAGACCGGGACGGGATTTGGAATAGACCTCTGGAAGGCAGCTCTAAAAGGCCCCCCGGCGCTCAACCTGAACCACACCACACAAAGACAGATTGGAGGTAGTACAATGAGCACCAACGAACTGAACCTGACCGTGCAAGCCCTTCTGGACATCAAGAACCAGATTGCAGAGCTTCAGGCAGAGGCGGAAGCCCTGACCGACACCCTCAAGGGTGCGATGGTGGAGCGGGGCGAAGATACCCTCACCGGCGACGGTTGGGCCGCTTCCTGGAAGAACGTCAACAGCAGCCGCTTTGACAGCGCCCGCTTCCGCCGGGAAAACCCGGAGCTTGCCGCGCAGTACATGAAGCAGACCACGCAGACCCGCTTTGTCATTGGCTAAAGAAAGCCCCTTGTGTGAGTGACCGACCAAAGTACCACACAAGAGGCCCAACACCTACCCACAAAGGGGAGGATGGTGTTATTTTACCGCCGTTCTCCCCGCTCGTCAAGAAGAAGATGCAACAAAACACAGCCCAAAAGGGCAGAAAGGGAATGTTTCAACATGAAAACCTACATCAACGATTTGTTGGCAAACCTGGAGGAAGCGCGGGACGAATTGCAGCAGCGTGTGGCCGATGGTGAGTGTGAATCGCTCGTTGCCTGCATGGAGAAAATCAACGAGATTCTCACGGCGGTTCGCTACTGGGAGTACGTCACCGAAAACGGCGGCTTGGAGATGTGCGAGGGCGCGGCGGCGTATTTTGATACGCTTTTCATGAACACGATTGCGGAAAACCTGGCCGAAGCAACGGCAAGCGCCCTCATGTATGTCGAAGCAACCGACTGGAAGGACCAGAGGGCAACCGACGCTCTGTGTTACCTGGATGAAGTGAACAATACCACAAGCGCGCTCATGGAGCAGGAAGAGTGAACCAAAGAGGCCCCGCCGGAGACGTAGCCCCGGCGGGGCAAGCAACCGAACTTCAAGCAGGGGGGGGACACATGAACATGAAAGCGGAAGCAGCCATAGAGAAGGCGGGCCGCCTGCAAGCCCTTCTCTATGCGCTGGAGGTCATAGCAATAAAGATTGACGTTGAGCCGAAAGACGGGGAAATGGCCTGCAAAGCCTCAAACCTGCTCTTTATGGCGGAAGAGGTCACAGCGGGCCTTGTCAAGAACCTGGAACAGGTGGGCAGAGACGCGGCGGCGCGTGACCCGCTTTGTCCGGCGATCCATGACGGCGAATAACACCAACCAGCAGGGGCGGGCCATTGGTGCCCGCTCCTGTTGTCATAGAAGAAAGGCGGTGAGACTATGGCGGAAAAACGGAAAGACAGCAGGGGTCGCAACCTGCGAGACGGAGAGGATCAGCGCCCGGATGGTAGCTATAGATACCGGTACACCGACAAGGCCGGGAACCGGCGGGCGGTGTATAGCTGGAAGCTCGTTTCGACTGACAAGCCCCCTTCTGGCAAGCGGGACGGCCTGAGCCTGCGAGAGAAGGAAAAGGCGATAGAAAACGACATTCGGGACGGTATAGACAGCCATGCAGCGGCGAAAATGACCCTAAACGACGTTTTCAAGGCGTATATGGAGGGCAAGCAGCAGTTAAAGGCGACCACGCGAACCACCTATAGCTATATGTATCAGCATTATGTTTCGGACACAATCGGAAAGCGGAAAATCACAGCTTTTCGGTATTCTGACATCAAGAATTTTTATAACTTTCTGATAACTGAAAGGGGATTGCAGCCGAACACCGCAGCTATCATACACGGGATTTTACACCCGGTTTTTGAGATGGCGGTAAGAGATGGCGTTATCAGGACAAATCCGACCAACGGAGCTATGGGGAAGGTCAAAAAAATACACAACTGGACGAACCCAAAACGCCACGCATTGACTATTGAGGAACAGGAAGCCTTTATCAACTTTGTGTCAAAGTCTAACGCCTATCGGCATTGGCTCCCCCTCTTTACAGTGTTTCTTGGAACCGGTTGCCGAATGGGTGAGGTCATTGGTCTGCGTTGGTGCGACTGCGATTTTGAAAACCGCTCGATCAGTATCAACCACAACCTGATTTACCACGTACAAGACAATGGACGCTGTGAAATGCACATAACCACGCCAAAAACAAGCGCCGGTTGTCGAACTATCCCCATGTTGGATGAAGTGCGAAAGGCGTTGTTGCAGGAGCGGTTGCGACAGATGCAAGCAGGATACAGCGCACAGGAGATTGACGGTTACAGTGGATTTGTATTTTTGAACCGAAACGGCCATGTGCATAACCCGTCAACCATCAATCAGACCATAGCGCGGATCTGCGAGGTCTACAACAAGAAGGAAACGGAGCAGGCTCAAAAAGAGCGGCGGGACCCGGTACTAATTCGGCGTTTTTCCGCTCACAACATGCGCCACACATTCTGTACCCGGTTTTGCGAGAATGAGACCAATATCAAAGTTATTCAGGAGATCATGGGCCACAGTAACATTTCTACAACAATGAACATTTACGCAGAAGCGACAGAGAGTAAAAAGCGGGAAGCCATTGACAACCTGGAAGGAAAAATTAAAATCTCATAGCCTGGAAGCCCTGAAGTGCCCCCTGTCAAGTAGACAGTGAAAAAACGAAAGAAGATTTGCTT
>JAJQAS010000207.1 GCA_021203685.1 Clostridiales bacterium
GACTCTATTGAAGCTTTTCGCGGATGTGTTCAACTTGCACTTGCAATTTTCGTGTTTTTTTCATACCCAAAACGTGACACTTCGGGGATGAAAATGACCAGGAGGACACCGAAAGGAGCATTTTATGTACAAACACCATCACATCGGCATCCAGTTTTTCGCGGAGCCGGAGCAGCAGCCCAACGAGGGGCAGGAGACCGGCGGGAGCGGCGAGCAGACCGGCGGGAATGAACCTCTGACCTTCGACCAGTGGCTGGACAGCAACCCGGCGTACCGCTCCGAGTTTGACCGGCGGAACACCAAGGCGGTGCAGACCGCCCGGACGAAGTGGGAGCAGGAGCAGGCGGAAAACCAGGATGAGGCCACCAAGCTGGCCAACATGACCGCCGCCCAGCGGGAAAAGTACCAGCTGGGGAAAGACCGGGAAAAGCTGAACGCGGAGCGGGCCGCTTTTCAGCGTCAGCAGCTGGAGGTGCAGACCGGCGCACAGCTCCAGGGCATGGGCTACGATGCGGCCTTTGCCAAGTACCTGACCGGGCAGGACGCCGAGGCCACCGCCTCCAACCTGACTGCCTTTGACGGCCTAATGCAGGCATTCAAGGCCGGGGCCGTGAAGAACCAGATGCGGGGCCAGGGTGCGCCGAAGGAACCCAAGAACACCGAAGCCCCGGACCCCTTCCTGATGGGCTTCACCGGAACAAAGAAAGGATGATTTAAACCATGGCAGTGAATTATGCCAGCAAGTACGCGGACAAAATCGACGAGCGGTTTACGCTGGGCGCGCTGACCGGCGGCGCGGTCAACCAGGATTATGACTGGCTGGGCGTGGAGACCGTCAACGTCTACTCCGTCCCCACCGTGGCGATGAACGACTACGCCACCACCGGCTCCAACCGTTACGGCGACCCCTCCGAGCTGGACAACGAAGTACAGGAGATGAAGGTCAGCCAGGACCGCTCTTTCACCTTCACCATCGACAAGAAGAGCCGGGACGACACCCAGATGACCATGGAGGCGGGCGCTGCTCTCCAGCGGCAGATCGACGAGGTCATCATCCCCGAAGTGGACACCTACCGTCTGGCCGCCATCTGCGCCGGAGCAGGCAGCACCGAGACCGGCACCGTGGACGCCACCAACGCCTATGACGCTTTCCTGACCGTCCAGGCCGACCTGGACGAGAACAAGGCCCCCCAGGGCGGGCGCATCTGCTACTGCTCCCCCAGCTTCTACAAGGCCATTAAGCTGGACGACAGCTTTACCAAGATGGGCGACATGGCCACCCAGATCGCCATCAACGGCGTGGTGGGCGAGATCGACGGCGTGCCCGTGGTCAAGGTGCCCTCCAGCTATCTGCCCGACGGGGTGTATTTCGTCATCACCAACCCCGCCTGTACCCCCGCGCCCAACAAGCTGACCGACTACACCATCCACGACAACCCGCCCGGCATTTCCGGCTGGCTGGTGGAGGGCCGCGTCCGGTATGACGCTTTTGTGCTGAACAGCAAGGCGGGGGCCATCGGCGTTTACACGTCCGCAACCGAATAAGGAGGAATGAACGATGAACTATATCGCTGAGAAAAACGGAAAGAAGTTTCGCGTGACCGGCGTTCAGGTGGCCGCATTTCAGAAAGCGGGTTACACCGTGACCAAGGAAGCCACCGAGGAGACCACCGCCACGGTGAAAAAGGCTGCCAAGAGCAAGGCCAAAGCCACCGAGACCACCGACACCAGCGAATAAGGAAGGGAGGGCGGCCCTATGACCGAGACCATTAAAGAGGCCCTGCTGTCCGACCTGTCCGACCGGTTGGGCGTGGACGGGGACGACGCCGCCCTTGTCGCCGCTCTGGAGGACGCCGGGGCAGACGTGCAGCTCTATCTGGGCTACACGGACGATGAGTGGAACGTTGACACCCTCCCCGCCGCCATCCAGCGGAAGGTGGGGCGGCTGGCCGCCCTCTACTACCAGCGGGACACCGCTGAACTCGCTGCGGCGGGCCTCTCCTCCGTCAGCTACAAAGAGGGCGACGTGCAGCAGTCGGAAAGCTACCTCTCCCCGGCGGACTACCAGGACAAGGCTGACCGGCTGCTGGCCACCCTCGCCCGCTACAGGCGGTGCAGCGCCCTATGAAGGACGTTACCAAGTGGGTGACTCCCCCGTTCTGGCGGAAAGCGTGGACACTGCACAGGGCCGCCGGCGGCGTGGACAGCTACGGCGACCCCACCCGCACCTGGGACATGGACACGCCCGACTACACCGGCGAGGAGGGGCAGGCCAGCGGGGTCTGCTGGCAGATCATGAGCCGGGAGGCGACGGTGAAGGAGTTCGGTGAAAGCGTCACCGGCGCGGCCCAATTCAACATCTTCGACAGCAGCGTGGACATCTCCGAGTTTGACCGGTGCGTGTTCGCCGGGCGTGTTTGGGAGGTGCGGGGCATCGTAGACCGGAGCTGGTTCCGGCATGTGACCCTTGTGGAGGTGGTGTTCCAGTGAGCAAAAAACGCGGGAAAACCGTCCAAATTGACGGTTTGGACGAATTAACTGTCAAACTGGAGCGGCTGCAAAACGGGATACCGCAGGAAGTGCGGGACGCCTGCTGGGATTCAGCGGAAAGAATGGAGCGTGAGGCCAAAAGCCACGTTTATGACGGCCTAACCTACCAGGACGGCATGATACGGGACAGTATCCACGCCCTTATGACCGAGCGGGAAACCAGCATCTCATTTGGCATATTCACCGACCTGGATATTGCCATCTACCATGAGATGGGGACAGGGCCGGTTGGCACCGCTGCGGGCTACCCCGGCGAAGATCAGATTGACCGCCCCATTAGTCGCCGCGCAGACGGCTGGCAATATTACGATGAATCGGCGGTTGGTCAGCCCTTGCCCGATACCATCCAGTTTGGAAAGCACAAGGGCGAACAGCGCAACCCGCCGGGGCAAGTCAGTAACGGCCTGATTTACACCGAGGGCGTGAAACCCCGGGCGTTTATGTACAACGCCGTCAACAACCTGAAAGACGCCGCCGGGGAAGAAATCCTCGACGCATTGATGGAGGTGCTGGCCGATGACTGACGAAAGCCTGATTTTGGTGGACGCGGTTCCCGACATCCGGGAGGCGCTGGAAGAGCTGGACACCGACCTGACCTATACCGTCAGTTGTCAATGGCCCCGGACAGCCCCCACCAGCAACCTTATCACCATCACCGAGTTGGACAACAGCCAAGCGGCGGGACTGCTGGTGGTTGACCGTCTCTCCTACCAAATCGACTTGTGGGGGCCTGACGCGGACGCGCTGCGGACGCTGGCCCCGCTGGTCAATGCCGCTGTTCTCTCCGTCGGGTTTCTCCGTACCTACTCCGGGCCGCTGGAGTTGGAGGGCAGCAGCTACTACCGAAAAACCATGCGCTTCGGGCGCAGCGTGGACAAACGTACCATGCGCCTGATTGACTAAATTTAGAAAGGAATGATTTTATGCCGAAACAGGGCCTTGCCAGTATTGGCATTACCGTGGCCGTGAACAGTGTGGATATGAACTATGTCACCGAAATCAGCGACATCGGCGGTTCTCCCTCCGAACTGGACGCCACCTGCTTCAACGACAAGATGAAGCACTACGTGCCCGGTGTACAGGACACCAAGTCCTACGAAATCACCTACCTGTTCGACAACAGCGACGCCAGCTCCGACTTCCGGGTGCTGAAAGCCCTTGAAACGGAGGGCAGCATCGTCCCCATCACGATCACCTTCCCCGACGGGACGGCGTTCGCCTCCACCGGCTATGTCAACACCTACGCCGTGGGCGTGAAGGTGGACGAGCTGACCACCGCCAAGCTGGTGATGATGCTCCAGAGCGATTGGACCGTGACCAATCCGGCCTGACAATGACACCGGGCGGCTCCTTCGTGGGCCGCCCAACTGAGAAAGGATGATTTTTTATGGCAAATTACTGCATGACCGTGGGCGGGCAGGACTACGAGCTGCGGCTGTCCGCGAAGGCCCAGGCTAACCTGGAAAGCAAGCACAAAGAGGGCATCGTGTCCATCATCTTCAACAGCATTGACCGGATCGGCGTCCGGGCCGAGCTGTTTTCCGCCGCCCTGAACTACAACGGCAATACCAACCCCATCAAAAACGGCTTCGACTTCTGCGACGCGCTGACCGAGGACGGCGTTGCAGGCTCCGAGGGCTTTGCCCGTATCCTGCTGGAACTGGCCTACACCAGCGGCATTATCTCCGAGAAAATCAAAGACAAGGCGCTGGACCAGCTGGAGGGCGTTTTCGCGGACGAGGACGAAACCGCCGACGAGGAAAACCCTACCACGACGGACTGACCCTCCCGGAGCTGGTTCAGGAGGGGATTATAGCCGGGATTCCTGCGGTGGAGGCCTGGGACTGGACGATGGGTGAGATCATCGAACAAGTTCAGGCCAAAACCGAGCGGGACCGGCGGGAACACCAGCAGCAGGCTACCATTGCAATGCGACAGGCGGAGATCACCGCCATGGCGGTGCGAGGCGGCCAGCAACTGCCCAACCTGTGGGAGGCGTTCCCCTACTGGACGGCCGAGGAAGTCAAAGAAATGCGCGTAGCGAAATACAAAGCCATGCTGATGAAAAACACAGCTGGTGTGAAAGGTGGTGAGTAAGTGGCAAAAGAACTAAAAATCCAAATGACACTGGACGCCTCTGGGGTCAAAAGCGGCGCAAAGGAAGCGGAGCGGGCGCTGGATTCGGTATCTGACGCAGCGGAAGAGACCGGGGAGAGCGCTGGGAAAAGTTCTGCCAGTTTTCAGGCGTGGGGCAAAAAGGTCAGCAATGTGGGCAAGACATTGAAGTATGATTTGACTAGCTCAACGAAAGTACTCCAAGAGCAATACCGTATTCTTCAGGATGGGCTTCTCAGCGGCGATTTTACCGGCGGAGCGTTAAAGGAAGCAAAAACAGCCCTGTGGGAAATTGGCGCTGAACTGGAAAACCGCACCCGTGTTTCCGGGATTGGCGAAGAGGCAAAAGTAGCCAACGAATACATTGTCCAACTCGCGGAAGAAATGCGTACTCTGACCGCGCAAAAAAAGGAACTCGAAAAAGCCGGGACAATATTGGGCTATGAAGAGTACGACAAGACCCTTCAAAGACTGAAAGAACTCCGAGCAGAGATGAAAGCCTACCAGTCTTATATGGACTTGTCCAACTCGCCGGATAGCTACACGGCTACCATTAAAGCCATAAAGGACAAAATGGCACTTTTGGAAACCAGTGGAGAAGGATTTGGTACTGACTTTTATGACGAATTGTATCAGGAGCTTTTAAGGACTGCTGCTGCGCAAAGAGAGTACAAACAGGCCCTGGCCGACACGGTAGCCCAGGAAAACGCCAGCGCTGACAACATGACCGCGCAGTTGGCACAGGCACAAGCAGAGCTATCCAGTCTTGCGAGCGCGGGGCTTGGCTTTGGTGACGAAGACTATGACGCACAGTACCAGGAAGTTGTCAGGCTGACGGCAGAGCTGAAAGAGTACAAAAAGGCTCTGGACGAAGGGGCAACCGCAACAGAAAACCAGTCCTCTGTCCTGTCCCGGCTGGCAACAGCGGGCAAAACCGCCGCCTCCGCCGTGGCATCTCTGGCCAGCAAGGCGCTCAGCGCGGCAAAAGGCGGTCTCTTCAAATTGGGCAGCACCCTGTCCAATCTTGCCGGGAAGGCTGGCAGCGCCGCCCTCAGCGGGTTGAAATCCGTCGCCAGCAGGGTCACTGGCATCGGCAGCAGCGCCAAGAGCACCGCAGACGGCGGTCTTTCCAACATGGTGCGGCAGATCAGGAACATCGGCGTGGTGTCGCTGGGGCTGAAGCTGTGTACCAGCCTGTTTGGGCGGCTAAGGTCCGTTGTGTCCAACTACGTCAGCGAAAACGAGGAACTGAGCAACAGCGTTACCCAGCTGAAAAACGGCCTGGGGCAGGCGCTGGCACCCGCCATTAACCTTGTAGTCAACGCCATGTCCAAGCTGCTGCCCTACATCATCGGCGTAGCAGACGCCATTGCCAGTCTTATCACCAACATCTTTGGCGTGGGCTGGACATCGGTCAGTACCGGGGCCAGCACCGCCGCCGACGCGGTGGACGATGTGGCGGACGCCACGGACGACGCCACCGCCGCACAGGAAGCTTATAACCGCACCGTTGAAGGCTTCGACGAGATCAACAAGCTGAACGACAACAGCAGCTCCAGCGGCAGCAGCGGCACCGGCTCCACCGGGGCCACCACCAGCACCACCGACGGCACCGAGGGGATCGCGGGCATTCTGCCCGAATGGCTGGCCAACATTGCCAGCCTCATCGAAAACTCCGAGTGGGCGGAGCTGGGCACCTACCTGGCCGACTGCCTGGGGGGCGCCGTGGACAAAATCTACGACGTACTGACCAGCGAGACCACCTACGCCAAAATCGACAGCGCGGTCAATGCCCTGACCACCACCGTCAACAGTTTCTTTAAAGAAATGAACCTGGTGGACGATGAGACCGGGGACAGCATTGCCAGCAAGCTGGGCAAGACCATCGGGGCGGCCATCAACCTGGCGGCCTATACGGTGAGCAGCGTGGTAACGGGCATCGACTGGAGCGAAATCGGCAGGACCATCGCCAACGTCATCAACGGCGCGGTGGAAGAAACCGACTGGAGCCAGCTGGGAACGACCATCGCCAATGTGTTCCTGGTTCTGCCCAAAACCCTGTATTCCGTCATCGTCAACACGGACTGGGGCGAGGTTGCCAGCGGCCTGTCGAAGATGCTTATTTCCGCCTGTGATTCGGTCAGCGACTGGCTGGACGAGGTGGACTGGGGCGACATAGCTGGGGCGCTGGAAGAAGCCATTGAAAACACGGACTGGTCTGGCATCGCTACCTCTTTTTTCACTATGCTGGGCAAGGCGTTTGGCGGCATCGGCACCATCATCAACGAAGTTATTATTGACCCCATCGTGGACTGGGTCACAGACTGGGCCAACTGGGGCGAGGAAAACGGCCCCTATGACGACCTGGGGATGAACATCCTGTATGGCATCCTCAACGGCATTGCAAACGCGATCACCAACATCGGGACGTGGATCTATGACAACATCCTGACCCCGTTTATCGACGGGTTCAAGTCTACCTTCGGCATCAACAGCCCGGCCACCAACGAGGAGCTTCTGGCAGCCGCCGGATATGTGGGAGAAGGTATCCTCAACGGCATCGCCTCTGTGTTCGCCAACATCGGGACATGGGTGCAGGATAACATCCTGACGCCTATTTCCAATGCTCTCAGCGGGGCAGAATCCGCCGTTGAGGTGGCGGTCAGCCTGGTCAAAGACGGCTGGTCTACAGTGACCAAGTGGATTCAGAATGCTGGGGACTATGTTGTCTCGTCTGCGGTCAGTTTAGCAAAAAACGGCTGGTCTACGGTGACAAAATGGGTTTCGAGTGCAGCAACTGCGGTTTCTTCCGCCGTTAGCCTTGCAAAAAGTGGATGGACGACGGCGACAAAGTGGATTCAGAATGCCGGTTCAACCGCTATTTCTTCCGCTGTTAGCCTTGCAAAAAGCGGCTGGTCTACGGTTACAAAGTGGATTGGCAGTATTCCGGCAGTCGAAGCTGGGATAAAGCTGGTCAAAAGCGGCTGGAAAAGTCTTTCTAGCTTCATTGGCAGCTTCACTAAATCCATCGGACTGACGCTGACCTGGAAAACCAGCGGCCTCAACGCCTTGCAAAAGGTGGTCGCGAAAGCGCTGTTCGGCTCTGCCAAATGGCCGCAGCTGAAGTTCGCCGCCCGCGGCGGCATCGTGGACCGGGCGACCCTGTTCGGCAACACCGTAGCGGGGGAGGCCGGGCAGGAGGCCATTGTGCCGCTGGAGCGGAACACCCAGTGGGCGGACATCGTGGCGACGCAAATCGCCAACAAGCTGGCCTCCGGCAGCAGCGGGAATCAGACCGTTACCATCAACACCTATGTCACCCTGGACGGCAAGGTGGTGGGCAAGGCGTCGGCGGACTACGCCATCAGCCAGGCCCGGGCCACCGGGCAGCTGCCCTGGGCGGCGTACACGTGACCAATTTGCAATTAGCAATGTGCAATGAGCAATTTGGCGGAGAACCGAACGTCGGCGGGGAGCTGCTCAGGGGTGACAGTTTCTCTAAAGCCTCCCCTGACGTTTGGGCCGCTGGATACCAGTGAAAAGTTTCCGAACGAGCGTTTTACAAGGCATAATTGCACATTAGGGGGGACCTATGGCAAGCATCACAGTTTCAGAGCTATATATCGGCGGGGTGCAAATGCCCACCCCCGCGCTGGAGGGCGTGACCATCACCCGCGAAAAGGTGTGGTCCTCCGACACAGGGCGCAGCAGCAGCGGCAAAATGCTGGGCACCATCGTAGCCATCAAAAGCAAGCTCACCATCAAGTGGCCGGTGCTGACCTTCGACCAGGTCAAGACCATCGAGGACGCCGTCAGCGACGCGGACGACCCCTTTGTGACGGTGAAATACACCGACATGACCGGGACCACCGTCACCAAGACCATGTACTTTGGAACGCCCACGTACACCCTGTATGGTGCAGCAGCGGGGACACAGTGGGTCAAAGACGTGAGCGTGGACGGAATTGAACAATAAGGGGGTGGGAACGTGTACGAATTAGCGGACAAGCCCGTAGCGGGGCAGAAATACTACGCCCTGCTGGAGCTGGACAACGGCACCGCGCTGACCAACTACGGGGACGAGGCGGTGG
>JAJQAS010000165.1 GCA_021203685.1 Clostridiales bacterium
GGGGCGGCCCGTGGCCGCCCGAAAAATTGAACTTCGTTGCCCAGGGCGGCCAAGGGCCGCCCCTACAGGTGGACGGATGAATGGGGGTCTTACTTCCCCTCTGCCGCCTTGACCAGCTTGACGATGCGGCTGGTGCCCAGCCGGTCCGCACCCAAGGCCATGAAGTCCTCCGCGTCCTGGAGGGAGGAAATGCCGCCGGCGGCCTTGATCTTCACGTTCGGGCCCACATGGGCGGCGAACAGCTCCACGTCCTCCCGGGTGGCCCCGTCGGTGGAGAAGCCGGTGGAGGTCTTGATGTAGTCGGCCCCGGCCTCAGTGACGATGTCGCACATCCGCACCTTCTCCGCCTCGGTGAGCAGGCAGGTCTCGATGATGACCTTCAGGATCTTGCCCCGGCAGGCCGCCCTGACCGACTGAATTTCGTTGAGCAGCAGGTTCCACAGGCCGTCCTTGACCCAGCCAATGTTGATGACCATGTCAATTTCGTCCGCGCCGCCGTCGGCGGCGTCGGCGGCCTCGTAGGCTTTGACGGCGGTGGTGTTGTAGCCGTTGGGGAAGCCGATGACGGTGCAGACCCGCACCCGGCCCGCCAGGTACTCCGCGCAGCGGCGGACGTAGGAGGGTGGGATGCAGATGCTGGCGGTCTGGTAGCGCACCGCATCGTCACAAATCGCCTGAATTTCCGCCCAGGTGGCGTCCTGCCGCAGCAGGGTGTGGTCTACATGGCGAAGAATTTCGGTGTAATCCATTTTGGTTTGTCCTTTCCTTGTGCGGCGCAAAAATGATTGCGCCGCCGTTGTTATTCCAGCGCGGCGGGTTCCGGGAACGCCGCCACGCTTTTCAGATGCTTGCGGATGCGCTCCACGATCATCTCCAGGGCCACCATGTTTTTGCCGCCCTCCGGCACCACCAGGTCGGCGTTTTTCCGGCTGGGCTCCACGAACTGCTCGTGCATGGGCTTCACGGTGGTCAGGTACTGGTCGAGGACGGAGTCCACGGAGCGCGCCCGATCCCGGACGTCCCGCCGGATGCGGCGGCAGAGCCGCACGTCGGCGTCGGTGTCCACATAAATTTTGATGTCCATCTCCCGGCAAAGCGCCGGGTCGGCAAAAATCAGGATGCCCTCCACCAGAATGACCGGCCTGGGCTGGACCAGCAGCGTTTTTCCGCTGCGGTTGTGGACAGAGTAGTCGTACACCGGGCAGCGGATGCCCCGCCCCTGTTTCAGCTCCTGGAGGTGGCGCACCATCAGCGCCGTCTCGAAGGCGTTGGGGTGGTCGTAGTTCAGCGCGCAGCGCTCCTCGTAGGTCATGTCGTCGTGGGCGCGGTAATAGTTGTCGTGGCTCAGCAGGGTGATGTCCTCCCCAAAGTAGGCCATCAGGGCCTCCACCAGGGTGGTTTTGCCGCTGCCGCTGCCACCGGCGATGCCGATCACCATTGGGCGTTCCATGTTTGCCGTCCCTCCTATCGAACGATGCCGTAAATCAGCTTCTGGGGTGCGGGCTGCTCCTCCCCGATGGTCAGGGCGGAGAGCACCTGTTGCCCGGCGGCGTCCAGCGCGTCGGGCTGGTTGGTGTGCAGCCAGGCCAGCACGTCTCCTGCGGAGACGGCGTCGCCGGTCTTTTTGGCCAGCACGATGCCCGCCGCGTGGTCGATGGGGTCACCCTTTTTCACCCGGCCTGCCCCCAGCACCACCGAAGCCTCGCCCACCTGTTTGGCGTCCATGTGGGTGATCCAGCCGGAGCGGTCGGCGTAAACCGGGCGGACGTGGGCCGCCTGAGGCAGCTGGGACAGGTCCCGCAGCACCGAGGCGTCGCCGCCCTGGGCCTCCGCCCAGCGGCAGAGTGTCTCGAAGGCCGCGCCGCTGGCGATGCAGTCCAGCACCCGGGTCTCCGCCTCCTCCCGGCTCCAGCCGTGGCACAGGGAGAGCAGCGTGGCGGACAGGGCCACACACAGCTCTTTCAAGTCGCTGTCGCCTTTGCCCTGCAGCAGCTCCGCCGCCTCCCGGACCTCCAGGGCGTTGCCCACGGCGTGGCCCAGGGGCACGTCCATATTGGTCAGCAGCGCCGCCGTGTTGCGGCCATGCCCCCGGCCCAGGGCCACCATCGTCTCAGCCAGCTGCCGCCCTTCGGATTCGGTCTTCATGAACGCGCCGGAGCCGATTTTCACGTCCAACACGATGGATTTGGCTCCCGCCGCCAGCTTTTTGGACATGATGGAGGAGGCGATGAGGGGCAGACTGCCCACCGTTCCGGTGACGTCCCGCAGGGCGTAGAGCTTTTTGTCGGCGGGGCAGAGGTTGCCGGTCTGGCCGATGACGGCCACGCCCACCTCCTCCACCGTCCGCAGAAAGTCCTCCGCGGACAGCTCGGTTTGGAAGCCGGGGATGGATTCCAGTTTGTCGATGGTGCCGCCGGTGTGGCCCAGCCCCCGGCCGGACATTTTTGCCACCCGGCCGCCCAGGGAGGCCACCACCGGGGCCACGATGAGGGTGGTCTTGTCGCCCACGCCGCCGGTGGAGTGCTTGTCCACCGTCAGGGGGCCAAAGGCGGAGAGGTCCACCGTGTCGCCGCTGTGGAGCATGGCGTCGGTGAGGACGGCGGTCTCGTCGCCGCCCATCCCCCGCCAGCAGATGGCCATTGCCATGGCCGCCATTTGGTAGTCCGGGATACTGCCGCCGGTGTAGCCGCCGATCATCCAGCGGATCTCCGCTTCGGTCAGGGGCTGTCCCGCTTTTTTGGTTTCGATCAGGTCTGTCATGCGCATGGCAGTTCATCCCCTTTCTGCCGCTGTTTCGATGAAATTTGCTGCAAACCCCGCGCCCGGCGGCAGACGCGATGGTTTGTCACAGCCCCGCGTCCGGAGGGACGCGGGGCGCGATGATTTTTTGTGTGTGTTGTGCGGAAATCGTGTAAAACCTACCTCTGTCCCTTGTCGTAGGGGATGCCCTCGGCCTTGGGCGCTCTGGAGTTCTTGGAGGTGAACGCCAGCACCACCAGGCAGATGATGTAGGGCAGCATATTGTAGAGGTTGCCGGGCAGGTTCAGGGCCGCCAGGAAGTCAAACGCGGTGTACACGTTGGACAGGGCGCGGAGCATACCGAACAGCACCGCCGCCAGGGCGATGTTGTGGGGTTTCCACTGGCCGAAAATCATAACGGCCAGGGCCAGGAAGCCGAAGCCCGCCACGCCGTTTTCAAATTTCCACTCGCTGACGCCGGCGGTGATGTAGACGATGCCGCCCAGGCCGCCCAGCATACCGGAGATGAGCACGCCGGCGTAGCGCATTTTGTAGACGTTGATGCCCACAGAGTCCGCCGCCTGGGGATGCTCGCCGCAGGCCATCAGCCGCAGTCCGAACCGGGTCTTGTAGAGGGTGAAGTAGGAGATGATCAGGATCACCACCGCGATGAGCATGAACCAGTTGAACTCGAAGCTGCCGATGTAGACCAGCAGGGACTTTTTGGGTTCCACATACTGGATGATGGAGGAGACGTTGTCCACGCTCTCCGCCGTGTTCATGGCCTTGACGAAGACCGTGGCGGCGGCAGTGCCCAGCAGGTTCATGGCGGTGCCCACCAGGGTCTGGTCCGCCTGGAAGTTGATGGCGGCCACGGCCAGCAGCAGGGAGTACACGGTGCCCAGGGCCATGGCGGCCACCGTCACCCCAAGAATCATCAGGGGAGCGGGCAGGTTGGGCATGAATTTCATCACCAGCGCGCCGCCCAGGGCACCCATGACCATGATGCCCTCCAGGCCGATGTTAATGATGCCGGAGTGTTCCGAGAAGCAGCCGCCCAGGGCCACCAGCATCAGAACCGACGCGAAAATCAGCGTGTATTGCAGCAGCAGGATCATTGCTCAGCCCCTCCTTTCTCGTCCGTGGACGCTTCTTTCTCTTTCTCGGCCTTCTTTTCCGCCGAGCGGTCCATCCACTTGTTCATGGCGTACTTGAAGAACATCACGAAGCCGCAGACATAGATGATGATGGAGGAAATGAGGTCGGAGATCTGGGCGCAGTAGACGGTTTTATCCACATACGCGCCGCCGCTGGAGATGTGCTGGATGAAGAAGGAGGACAGGATGGAACCCAGGGGGCTCAGGCCGCCCAGGAAGGCCGCCGCGATGCCGTTGAAGCCCATGTCGGGCACGGAGGCCTGGCTGCACGACCACTGCTCGAAGCCGGTCAGGAAGTACAGGGCCGCGCCCATGCCCGCCAGCGCGCCGGCGATGGCCATGGTCATGACCAGGTTCTTCTTTTCCTGCATACCGCAGTATTTGGCGGCGTTTTTGTTGTAGCCGGTGGCCTTCAGCTCGTAGCCCATCTTGGTCTTTTCCAGGACGACCCAGACGATGATGGCGATGATGATGGCCAGGGGGACGGCGATGGTGACGTACTCGTTGCCGTTGAACAGTTTGTCCAGTCCCAGGGTGGGCAGCACGGCGCTGGGGTTGGTGCTGGCCAGGGGCAGGGTATAGGGACTGGTGGAGTCCTTGACGCTGGTGAGCAGCGTGTTGACGGAGTAAAGGCTGATCCAGTTGAGCATGATGCAGGAGATGACCACGTTCACGTTGCAGTAGGCGTTGAGCAGGCCGGAGATGGCGCCCAGGACGGCCCCGGCGACGATGGCCGCGAGGAGGCACACATACCAGGGCATATTCAGGGCCAGGGCGAAGTACAGGCTGGCGCCTGCGCCCACCACATACTGCCCGGCTGCGCCGATGTTAAAGAGGCCCGCCTTGTAGGCGAACAGCACCGACAGGCTGCACAGCAGCAGCGGCGCGGTCTTGGCCAGGGTGTTGCCCAGGTACTTGAGCTGGGTCCCCGGCCGGGAGTAGGTGAAGAAGTTCTTGATGATGGTGACGATGGCCTCGTTGGCGCCGCTGGGTTCGATGATGAGCAGCACGATGTAGCCCACCACAAGGCCGATGATGATGCACAGCAGCGAGGCCAGCAGGGACTGCACCCCGGCGTTGCGCAGCAAAGGCGTTTTCTCTTTTTTCATGCGTTTGTCGCCCCCCTCTTTGCACCGGCCATGTACAGGCCCATCTCTTCCACGGTGGTGGTCTTGGGGTCCAGCTCGCCGACGATCTCACCCTCGTACATGACCAGGATGCGGTCGGAGAGGGACATGACCTCGTCCAGCTCCAGGCTCACCAGCAGCACGCCCTTACCTGCGTCCCGGGTGGCGACGATCTGCTTGTGGATGTACTCGATGGCGCCCACGTCCAGTCCGCGGGTGGGCTGCACCGCCACCAGCAGCTCGGGGTCCTTGTCGATCTCCCGGGCGATGATGGCCTTTTGCTGGTTGCCGCCGGACATGCTGCGGGCGACGGTGATGGGGCCCTGGCCGCTGCGCACGTCGTAGGCTTCGATGAGCCGCTCGGCGTAGCTGCGGATGGCTCCCTGCTTCAGGAAGCCCGCCTTGCTGACGAACTCCGGCTCGAAGTACCGCTGGAGCACCATGTTGTATTCCAGGGTGTAGTCCAGCACCAGGCCGTGCTTGTGCCGGTCCTCGGGGATATGGCTCATGCCCATGGTGGAGCGCTTGCGGATAGGGGCGTGGGTGATGTCCTGCCCCTCCAGCTTGACGGTGCCGGAGCTGACCGGCTCCAGGCCGGTGAGGCCATAGACCAGCTCGGTCTGGCCGTTGCCGTCGATGCCGGCGATGCAGACGATCTCGCCCGCCCGCACCTTAAAGGATACGTTCTTGACGGCGTTGTTGCTGTGGACCTTGGAGGCTACGGTCAGTCCCTCCACGTCCAAAATCACGTCGCCGGGCTTGGCCTCGTCCTTCTGCACCACAAATTCGACGTCACGCCCTACCATCATGCGGGAAAGCTCTTCCCGGGTGGTGCTCGCGATGTCGATGGTGCCGATGTACTTGCCCTTGCGCAGGACGGTGCAGCGGTCGGCCACCTCCATGATCTCGTTGAGCTTGTGCGAGATGAACAGGATGCTCTTGCCCTCGGCGGCCAGGTTGCGCATGATCTGCATCAGTTCTTCGATCTCCTGGGGCGTCAGCACCGCCGTCGGCTCGTCGAAGATGAGGATCTCGTTGTCCCGGTAGAGCATTTTCATGATCTCGGTGCGCTGCTGCATACCAACTGTGATGTCCTCGATGAGCGCGTCAGGCTCCACCTTCAAGCCGTACTTGTCGGACAGGGCGACGATTTTCTTCCGTGCCTCGGCCTTTTGCAGTACGCCGCCCTTTGTGGTGGGCTCCACACCCAGGATGATGTTGTCCAGCACGGAGAAGCATTCCACCAGCTTGAAGTGCTGATGCACCATGCCGATGCCCAAATCGTTGGCGTCGTTGGGGTCCTTGATTTGGACCTCTTTTCCGTCTTTTTTGATGATGCCTTCTTCCGCCTGGTACAAGCCGAACAGGACGCTCATCAGGGTGGATTTTCCCGCGCCGTTTTCGCCCAGCAGCGCGTGGATCTCGCCCTTTCTCAGTTGGAGCGTGATGTCATCGTTGGCAATGATGCCCGGAAAACGCTTGGTGATGTGGAGCATTTCAATGGCATATGGCTGTTCCAAAGCTTTCGACCTCCCTCTTTCTATTATGTTCGGACTATGGCCCGACTGTTGAATCTAAGTATACTATAACTTACTCGCTTTTTCAAACAAATTTGACAAATTTGCTGAAATAAATATTGCTGTTATTGGGTTATCCAATTTGCAGAGCGGCAGAGCGTGCCCTGCCGCGCAAAACACAAAAAAGAGACAGGGGCGCAAAACGCCCCTGCCTCGGGTAAAACGGGATTACTTGATGTTGCCGTAGTAGTTGACGGTGATGGAGACCTCAGGCTCGGCGGTGGTGTCGTTGGAGACGGTGATGGTGCCGTCATACATCTCGCCAACCAGAGCGATGTAGTCGTCCTGAGTGAAGCTGTCGGACCACTGGGTGGACTCCATGGGGATCTGGACATAGTTGCTCTCGGGATCGGTGCCGGAGACCAGGCCCAGAGTGGCGATCTGGCCGCCGTACTCGGCGAAGTTGCCGGCCAGGACCTCGTCCAGCATATCCTTAACGGTGGTGGCCAGGCCCTTCATGGCGGAGGTAACGGTCATGTCCTCGCCATAGGTGCCGTCGATCAGCTCAGCCTGGTCGGTGTCAACGCCGATGACCTTGCCGTCCACCTTGGCGGCGGACTCACAGGCGGAGGTGTAGATGGAACCGCCGCAGGCGAAGACCACTTCGACGCCCAGGTTCTGATACCAGCTGTCCATGTAAGCAGTGATGTCGGAGTCGCCGGAGAACTGGTTGCCGTAGACATACTCCACGGTCACGTCGATGCCCAGCTCGGCAGCGGCGGCGTCAGCGCCCAGCACGAAGCCGTAGCCATAGCGGATAACAGCGGGGACAGCCATGCCGCCCAGGAAGCCCAGATGGGTGTAGCCCAGCTTGACAGCGGCGACACCGGCCATGTAACCGGCCAGCTCTTCCTGGTAAACAGCGCAGTAGACGTTGGAGGGCAGCTCATAACCGTCGCTGAAATCGCTGGAGCTGACGTCCAGAGCGATGAAGGTGATGTCGGAATACTCCTCAGCGGTGGCCTCGATGGTGGGAGCGAAGGCGTAGCCGGGCATCACGACCACGTTGTAGCCTTCGTCAACGGCCTTTTCGACCATGGCGACACGGTCAGCGTCGGAGTCGGAGTCGGGCTTGTAGTACATGAAGTCCAGACCGTTGTCGGTGCAGTACTCCTTGCAGGCCTCGTAGGTGGTCTGGTTGAAGGACTGGTCGGTGATGTCGCCGTAGTCGGTGATCATGGCCACGCGGTAGTCGGAGTTGGTCGTGGTGGTCTCTTCCGCGGCGGAAGTGTCCGCAGCGGCGCTGGAGTCGCTGGTGGTGTCAGAGCTGCTGGAGCTGCTGCCGCAGGCGGCCAGGGAGAAGACCATAGCCATAGCCATAAACAGCGCGATGAGCTTTTTCATGTTTTTTCCTCCTAAATATTATTTTTCGTCAGAACTGTCCTGCTTGACCGGTTCCACCTCTCATTTTACACGGTTTTCACGGAAAAGCAACAAAAAGTTTGGTCGATTTGCGTTTTTTTCCTGTCCGCGGCCGGTCAGAGGAAGGGCGCGGGAAAAATTCGTTTGAAAAAATGAGTCACCGGGCCTTTTTATGTTCGTGAATGAAAATTTTCCAGCATTTGTGGCACATGGCGATGTACCGCTCGTTGCCGCCCAGCTCCACCTGCTGGCCCTCGGTGATGATATAGCCCTGGTCGTCCAGCCGGGCGTTGACTGTGGCCTTGGCCCCGCAGTGGCAGATGGTCTTGATCTCGGTGATGGAGTCCGCCAGCTCGAACAGGCGGCGGCTGCCGGGGAACAGCCGGGTCTGGAAGTCGGTCCGCAGGCCGAAGCACAGCACCGGCAGGTCTTCCAGGTCCACCAGCTCCCGGAGCTGGTCGATCTGGGCCTCGGTCAGGAACTGGCATTCGTCCACGATGATGACGTCCACCGGGGCGTGGTCCCGGTGGAGGGCCAGAATGTCGTCCCCCGGGGAAACGGTCTCCGCCTGGGCGCTGAGACCCACCCGGGACTGGACGGCGGTGACGCCGTCCCGGACATCCGCCGCCGGTTTCAGCAGCAGGACGCGCATTCCCCGCTCTTCGTAGTTGTACTTGGTGATGAGGGCGGTGGCAGTTTTGGAGCTGCCCATGGCCCCGTATTTGAAATACAGCTTTGCCAAGTAAAATCCTCCTTAAA
>JAJQAS010000287.1:0-6148 GCA_021203685.1 Clostridiales bacterium
AGACCTGGAGCCTCTCCGGTGGTTCTTACCATGTCAGTGAGGACGGCAGCGACATCACCGGCGTTACCTTCCCCGTGAAGGTCCCCGCGGGGACGGATCTCTCAGCCTACACCCAGATCACTGACAGCGATACCCTGGAGATCACCGAGACCAACCGCGGCACCACCTCCACCACTACCTACACCGGCTATCAGGCCCTGTATCAGGCGGACAGCTACTCTTATTATGTACTGAGCAGCAATCCCTCCTATTATAAGGAACTGACCGTCAACGAGGACGGCTCCTTCTCCTTCGGCGCTGTGGTGGGCGAGAGTACCACCGTCACCGCCAGCGCGGAGTTGACAACCGACACCACTTATGGCGACTACCAGCTGACCGTGGACGGCATCACCGACTACGTGACCGCCGGCACCGATGACGTTTACGGCGTGATCCTCCACACTGCCGAGGGCAGCGACTACGGCCTGCGCCACCTGGAGAACATCTGGCGGGTCAGTGAGCTGGCGTTCTGCACCGGCTTCACCACCG
Organism: Clostridiales bacterium; assembly: GCA_021203685.1. GTDB lineage: Bacteria > Bacillota > Clostridia > Oscillospirales > Oscillospiraceae > Onthomonas. Next base: position 529 of record JAJQAS010000287.1, read on the forward strand.
CAGTCCACAACTGCCCCACCTCCTCCGCCCACTACGAAGCCATCATGGGCCAGACCATCACCAGCATTACCTACTACACCAGCGCGGGCATCTATGAGGTCGCCCTCAGCGAGAGCGTATATGTCCCCGTCAAGTCGGATGTCACCGTCACTGTGGAGGACGCTTACGTGCTGGACGGCCAGACCACCTTCACCGTGGACGGCGCCCTGGCCGACGACTTCGACGCCGCGTACAGCGTGGACATCGAGGGCGCTGTGATCGACGCCGAGAACGGCGCCATCACCTTCGCCACCGACACCGACTTGGACAGCTACACCCTGACCATCTCCGACCAGAGCGGTAAATACGCTGACCTCACTGCCAGCTTCTCCCTGTACAACTACTACTACATGAACGTGCCTTACAGCGTGTTCTACAGCGAGCTGAACGATGACGGCGACGTGGATGTTGTCACCTCTGCCACCACCAGCAAGGCCGCCAACTGCAAGAACGTCTACATGACCGTGGACTCCGACGCCGGTACCACCACCATCTACGGCGTGGTCCTCCCCGTGAAGGTCTCCGGTTCCGCCTATGCCAGCGTGAAAGACCTGGTGACCGATTCTGCCGCCGACTACTACGTGGGCGACGCGCTGGAGAGCGCTCCCACCGTGTATCTGGAGCTGACCTATAGCAGCCGCACCGGTTACAGCTTCTCCGCCATCCAGTCCGCCGCCGAGGCCACCACCGCCACTGTGGACGCCACCCTCTCCAGCAGCTCCGTTTGGGGCGACTATGAGCTGGATTTGGATTCCGATTACGGCGTCGCCACCACCGAGGTCTATGGCGCTTATGTCACCACCGACGACGGCGCGCAGTACGCCATGAAGCAGAGCGAGAACCTTTGGACTCCCAGCACGTACTATGAGGCCGCCTGGGACACCATCGACAACGAGTACTACGCCAGCATGGAAGGCAAGACCATCACCGGCGTGACCTTCATCACCACCTCCGGCATCGTGACGTACACCCTGTCTGAGGCCCTGTATGTGACGCCGCATATGGCTACTGTCCCCGCCGCAGAGTTCACCAGCAGCACCACCCTTGCCATTACCGGCGTGGCGGAGGACGCGGAGAACGTCACCGTCACTGTGAAAGCCTCCGGAAAGAACGGCGCGTCTCTGACGGACGAGGCGAAGAGCATCGTGGACGGCGTTGTGACGCTGGACACCGCCGCCACCGACGGCGTCACCTACCGGGTGACCATCTCCAGCGACAACTACGCCAGCAACATCGTCAATGCGGTGTACACCGCTGCGGACACCACCGCCTTGACCGCCGCCATCGAGCAGGCGGAGGCCCTGACCGAGAGCGATTACACCGCCGCCAGCTGGGCCGCAATGCAAACCGCTCTGGAGACCGCGAAGACTGTTGCCGCCAGCGGTACCACCAGCCAAACGGAGGTGGATGAGGCGACCTCAGACCTGACCGCCGCCGTTGCCGCGCTGGAAGCGGCTGCTGGTGAGGAGGAACTGGCGGAGCTGACAACGACTGCCAGCCAGGCCAGCGCCCTGACCGAGAGCGACTACACCGCCGAGAGCTGGGCCGCCCTGGAAGCTGCGCTGGAGAACGCCAACGCGGTCCTCAACAATGCCGACGCCAGCCAGAGCGAGGTGGAGGAAGCCCTTGCCGCTCTGACCGCCGCCATCTCCGCGCTGGAAACGGCCGAGGCAAAGTCGGATACGGAAACTGAGACCGGCACCGAGACCGAAACGGTCACCGCGCCCGCCGCCACCAAGATCACCTCCGCGGTGAACAAGGCCAAGGGCATCAAGCTCACCTGGAACGCCGTGGACGGCGCCACCAGCTACCAGGTCTACCGCAAGATCGGCAGCGGCAGCTGGAAGAAGGTCAAGACCACTTCCTCCACCACCTGGACCGATACCGCCGCCACCAAGAACGGTACCAAGTATCAGTACAAGGTCTACGCGGTGAACGAGGGCGGCAAGAGCAGCGCCTCCGCCACCAAGACCATTTACCGCCTGACCGCCAAGCACTTCACCCGTGCCAAGAACGTCAAGGGTAAGAAGATCAGCCTCAAGTGGACCCGGAACACCAAGGCCACCGGCTACGTGATCGAGTACTCCACCAGCAAGAGCTTCACCAGCTCCACCACCAAGACCGTCAAGCTCAAAGGCAACAAGAACCTGACCACCACCCTGAAGAACCTGAAGAAGGGCAAGACCTACTACATCCGTATGCGGGCTTACAAGACCTCCGGCAGCGTGACCTCTTACGCCGGCTGGAGCAAGGTCAAGACCGTCAAGGTCAAGAAGTAAGCAGCACTCGTTCGCACCAACCAAACAACCACAGGCAGGGGCTTCGGCCCCTGCCTTGAAGTGCGATATTGACTGTTCAGGTATTGCGAGCCAAAAGCGCAGAACGAACAGCGAACATAGAAAGGAAGATCCCGATTGACAAGGCAAATCGGCTGTCTGCTGCTGGCGGCGGCGCTGTGCGCCCTGACCGGCTGCGGCGATGCCGGACAAGCGACGGAGCAGGAGACCTCCAGTGCCTCCCAGACAGCTACGGAGACAGAGGAGCTTCCCAGCAGCACCCAGCAGGTGTTCGCCATGGATACCTATATGACCGTCACCGCCTATGGCGACCAGGCGGAGGCGGCGGTCTCCGCCGCGGTGGAGGAGATCCAGCGGCTGGACGCCCTGTGGAGCGTGGGGGAGAGTGACAGCGAAATTTCCATCCTCAATGACAGCGGCTCCATTCTCCTCTCTGAGGAGACGGCCGAGCTGGTGGAGCGCTCCCTGACTCTGTACCAGGAGACGGGTGGGGCCTTCGACATCACCATCTACCCCCTGATGGTGGAGTGGGGCTTCACCTCCGGGGAGTATCAGGTACCCACTCAGGAGCGCATCGACGAGCTGCTGGAGCTGGTGGGCAGCGACAAGCTGGAATACGACGCCGAGACCCGGCAGCTGACCCTCCCGGAGGGCATGGCAATCGACCTGGGCGGCATCGCCAAGGGCTATGTCTCCGACCACATCATGGACGTGTTTGAGGAATACGGCGTGGTGTCCGGCATGGTGTCCCTGGGTGGCAATGTGCAGACTTATCACACCAAGACCGACGGCAGCCTCTGGCGGGTGGGCATCGAAAACCCGGACGAAACGGTGGAGGCCCTCTCCGGCGTGTCCTACGTGGGCATCCTCAGCGTGGGAGACAAGGCTGTCATCACCTCCGGCGGCTACGAACGCTATTTTGAGGAGGACGGCGTCACTTATCACCACATCATCGACCCCTCTACCGGCAGCAGCGCCCGCAGCGGGCTGCTCTCCGTCACCATCGTCAGCGAGGACGGCACCCTGGCCGACGGCCTCTCCACCTCTCTGTTCGTCATGGGCAAGGAGAAGGCCCTGGCCTTTTGGGCGGAACACAGCGACGAATTTGACGCCGTGCTGGTGGAGGAGGACGGCGCCGTCACCATCACCGGCGGGCTGAAGGATTGTTTTGAGTCCGATTTGGACTATACCTGCGTGGAAAGCTGAGGGGAACACGATGAAAAAGATATTGAGTTTGGTGCAGCTGCTCCCCGCAGTGGCGGTGGGGCTGGCGGCGGCCATCGGGTTTCAGCTCAGCGCCCCGGCGCTGGAGGCCATCATCTGGCCGGAGGAGCCGAACCTCTCCACCGTTGCGGAGGACAGCGAAACGCTGAGCGAGCAGGAGACCGAGGCTGTTGCAGAGGAACTGCTGGCCCAGGGGGTAGGCGACTTCGAGGACGGGGTCTATTACGGCTCCGGCACCGGTTTCTCCGGCATCACCAAAGTAGAGGTGGTGGTGGAAAACCGGCAGATCGTCCAGATCAACATTTTGAGCTATCAGGACGACGACAGCTTTTTCAACCGGGCCAAAGCGGTCATTGATTCCGTGCTGACCGCCCAGACCTGGGAGGTGGACACGGTCTCCGGAGCCACCTATTCCAGCCGGGGGATTCTGGAGGCGGTGAAAAACGCCCTGAGCGGCACCAATGAGCTGTCCGACACGGCGGAAGCGACTGCCACCACAACGGAACTCTCCGTCAGCAGCTATGACGACAGCGCCACCTGGGCGGACGGCACCTATACCGGCTCCGCCAAGGGCTTCGGCGGGACCATCAAGGTGCAGGTCACCATCAAGGACGGCAAAATCACCGCCATTCAGGTGCTGAGCCATTCCGGGGAGACCGCATCCTATTTCAGCAAGGCCAAGGCCATCATCAGCCGCATCCTCAATGCCCAAAGTCCCAACGTGGATACGGTCTCCGGGGCCACCTATTCCTCCACGGGCATCCGGGAGGCGGTGAAGGCCGCCCTGAAAAAGGCGGCGGGCCAGGCCGCTTCCGCCCTTGCGGAAGAAGAGGACGATGAGGACGACCAGGCAGAGACCGACACCGACCAGGATGTCACCCTCCCGGAGGGCGCGCCGGCTGATGGAAGTTACACCGGCACCGGCGAGTGTGCAAAGTTTGGTTACAGCGTCACGCTGACCGCTGTGTTCCAGAACGGCGTGTTGACTGCCCTGGAGGACTTTACCCTGGTGGACAACGACGACGAGGACAATGAGTCCTTCGCGGCCTTCGCCTGGGAGGGGATGAAAACGAATCTGCTCTCCGGAAGCACTGATGTGGTCTCCGGGGCCACCTATTCCTCCAACGCGATTTTGGCCGCTTATCAGGACGCCTACGCCCAGGCGGTGGCCGCCGGCGGCGGCGCTGTGGAAACGCCCGACGACGATTCCGATGCGACTGAGGACAGCGGCGAGGACGAGAACCAGGACGAAACGGAGGACGATTCCGACACCCAGGACGAGGACCAGGACGAGACCGTGCTGCCCGCTGACGGCACCTACACCGCCAGCGCATTGTGTGAGCCGGACGAATACGAGGACTTTGAAGCCTATACCCTGACGGCAGACGTGACGTTTTCGGACGGCAAGCTGGTATCCATCGACAACCTGACCTCCACCGACGACAGCAATTTGAAATACTATACCCGCGCCGCCGAAGGCACCAGCAAGTACACCGGCGTGGTGGCCCAACTCATCGAGCAGCAGAGCAGCGCGGACATCGACGCGGTGACCAACGCCACCTGTTCCTCCGTGGCGCTGGTGGCGATTTATGAGGACGCCTACGCCCAGGCGGTAGCCGCCGCCCAGTCCCAGACAGAGGACGAAGGGGACAGCGATACCGGTGAGACCCAGGACGAGGATTCTGGCAGCAGCGAGTTGACCGGCACCCCCGCCGATGGAACCTATACCGCCAGCGCCCTGTGCGAGCCGGACGAATACGAAGACTTTGAAGCCTATACCCTGACGGCAGACGTGACGTTTTCGGACGGCAAGCTGGTATCTATTGACAACCTGACCTCCACCGACGACAGCAACGTGAAATACTATACCCGCGCCGCGAATGGGACCAGCAAGTATACCGGCGTGGTGGCCCAGCTCATCGAGCAGCAGAGCAGCGCGGACATTGACGCTGTGACCAACGCCACCTGTTCCTCCAAGACGTTGGTGGCGATTTACGAGGACGCTTACGCCCAGGCGGTAGCCGCCAACGAGCAAGTCACCGCAGCAGAGGCTGACGAAA
>JAJQAS010000287.1:6248-8688 GCA_021203685.1 Clostridiales bacterium
TACGCCCAGGCGGTAGCCGCCAACGAGCAAGTCACCGCAGCAGAGGCTGACGAAACCGAGGACACCGAGGCGGAAAAAGTGAAGCCAGAGGAGACCCAGGAGGCAGAGGCTGCCGAAGAAGGTTCCGCGGAGGAAAGCGAGACCACAGCAGGGGAGACCTCCGATGCGTCCACAGAGGCGCAGGAGGCGGAACAAGATTCCTCCGCTGAACAAGAGGCGGCGGAACCAGCCCCGGATGAGGAACAAACAGCGGAGGACGAACCGGCGTCTGAGGAGACGCCGCAACAGGACAATGAGGAGGACGGGTCAGAATGAGACAGTTTATCCTTCGAGCGGTCAATCTGGCGCTGATTTTGGCCATTGGGGTGTGCTACCAACAGCGCGCCCTGCCCCGTGCGGCAGAGGTGGAGGAATACAACCAGCAGGTGGCCGAGGCCGAGGCCCTGGCGGAGGAGTACGCCGCCATGGAAGCGGCGGCGCTGAACCAGGCCGCAGAGGACGAGGCTGAGAGCGGGTATCAGGACGGCACCTACACCGGCGCCGGCACCGGCTTCGGCGGGGAGATCACCCTGAGCGTCACCATCGAGAACGGCGAAATTACCGGTGTAGAGCTGGTTTCCGCCCCCGGCGAAGATTCCTCCTATCTCTCCCAGGCCGAGACGCTGCTGGACGACATCGTCAACGCCCAGTCCGCCGACCTGGACACGGTCAGCGGAGCCACCTTCTCCTCCACGGGTATTCTGGAGGCGGCGCAAAACGCGCTGGAGGAGGCAAGTCAATGACGGAGCAGAAAAAGAAGCCAAAGAACCCGGCACTGGCCCGCCGCCAGCGGCAGGGCTGGGTGCGCGTCGGCGTGCAAATTGTGTTTTTCCTGGCGGCCCCCTCGGTCTATGCCTCGGCGTTTTCCGGCCTCAAGGCCATCTTCACCGCCTTCGGGGAAGGGGAACCGCTGGCCTGGTCCGCGTTTACCACCCATCTGGTGCTGTTGGTGGCCTTTACCATCCTCTTTGGCCGGTACTTCTGCGGCTGGGCCTGCGCCTTTGGCGCGGTGGGGGACTGGATCTGCCGGTTCTCCCAGTGGGCGCAGAAAAAGACCAAAATCAAGCTGCCCAAACTGCCGGAAAAGGCAGTCCTTGTGTTGCAATGGGGGAAGTATGTGACGCTGGCGGCGGTGCTGGCCCTGTGCTTTCTGGGATGTGGCAGCGCGGTCAGCCAGAACAGCCCCTGGACGGTGTTCTCCATGCTCATCTCCGGGAACTTCCGGCTGGCGGCCTACGGCGTGGCCATCGTGTTCCTGGTGACCATTCTGGTGGGGATGGCCCTCCAGGAGCGGTATTTCTGCCAGTTCTTTTGCCCGCTGGGGGCGGTGTTCTCCCTGCTGCCGGTGCTGCCCTTTTTCAACCTGAAACGGGACGCGGCCGCCTGCCCCGCCCGGTGCGGCGCGTGCCGGAAGAACTGCCCCGTCTCCCTCCAGATTGACCGGGACTCCCTCCGTCAGGGGGAGTGCATCCGCTGCGGCCGCTGCTCCGGCATCTGCCCCCGAAACAACATCTCTACCGCCTTTGGTCTGCTCAAGGGGGACGAGCTGTGGCCCGACCTGTTGCGGGGCGGGGTGCTGCTGGCGCTGATGCTACTGCTGTGAGGCAGAGCGTTCCTCCGCAAAAAAAGTCGATTTGGGACTTGACATTGTGCCGGTTCCGTAGTAAGATAGCTCTTGCAGTGAGCGAGACCAGTCCTTTCGGTGTGCGCAAGTGGTGGAATTGGTAGACTCGCTGGCTTCAGGTGCCAGTGCTCATTGCGGGCGTGCGGGTTCGACTCCCGCCTTGCGCACCAGCGTTGCACCCGTCTTCGTGAGAAGGCGGGTGCTTTTTTGCGCGCAGTACAGAAGCAGAGTACAGGGCTTCCCCCAGACCAAGGAGAAGCCCTGTTTTTGGTTTTATGAGAAGGCTGCAAACCGGAACAAGCGTCTTTGCTCTTTGTTCTGTGAACGGCGGTTACTTCAAGTATGTCTGGAAAAACGCGGTGAGCTTGTCGAATGGGATCACGTCCACCTGGTCATAAAGGTCCGTGTGGACCGCACCCGGAATGATCATCAGCTCCTTGTTGTCGCCGGTCAATTTGGCAAAGGCGTCCCGGCTGAAATAGCAGGAGTGGGCCTTATCGCCGTGGATGATGAGGACGGCGCTGCGAATTTCCTGGCTGTACTGCAAGATGGGCATATTCAGGAAGGACTGGCACCCGGTCACGTTCCAGCCGCCGTTTGAGTTCAGGCTCCGGGGATGGTAGCCACGGGGAGTCTTGTAGTAGTCGTAATAATCCTTCACGAAGAAGGGAGCGTCCTCCGGCAGCGGGTCCACCACGCCGCCGCCCAGGGCGTAGGCGCCGCTCTTGTAATCGACAATGCGCTGGGCACAGAGGGCCTTGCGCTTTTCGTACCGGG
>JAJQAS010000048.1 GCA_021203685.1 Clostridiales bacterium
CTTGCAATAAAAAAGTGATCAAGTTTTTTGCTAATAAAATCTGCTAATAAATTTCTGTGCCACAGCCCTTCATGGGAAAAGGTGAACCTTTGGAGCAGACACTTTTCAGCGGCTAATTTGCTAATTGGCAGAGCCGTCAACGGCTTTTTTTCGAGCCGTTCGGAGGAGATTTGCTAATAAGGCTTTTTGACCTCTGAATCGTGCTGCTAATAAAATGCTCACGAATTAGCAAGCTGGACGGACTTAAGGACTTGCGCCAGCAATTCGGGGTTGCTGGTCAGGAGCGATGCAAGCGCGTTTGCATCCAAAGTCGGAGCATCGGGATCCTTGTTTTCCTCCGGAACAGGCTTCGGTTCGGTGGGGTCAATGTTTCCTGCGTTGTGATAGAAGTGCTCCTCATGACTGGCATCCGGATTGAGGCAGACCGAATTTCTTTCTACCAGTGACTCCCGGCTCACAGTGCGGGGGTCTGTATCTCTTAACTGTTCCATGGTCTGTACTGCCATCGCATTTCCTCCATCCGTTCTAAAACCATCTACTCCATACCTATGAAAACAGAAGTCAAAAATCGCAGTGGACTTCTTTGATACAGAGACAGCTGCAGTAACTTCCACTGAGATGTATATTTCCAGCTATAAGGTCAAGCGTGAAGCGGATTCTTCTTACGGAGGACTCTGGAGCGTGTCGTTTACGTTGAAAGAATTTTAAAATCTGCTTTAACTGGGGAAAGGTTTCCTGTATAATGCAGGATGTGACTTAAAAATCAATGGTTACGGATAATTGCAACTGCTGGTTACGTCAATTTCCAAGTCTGATTGGTGGAGAGCAACCGCGTGTTTCGCTATAATCTCCTCAATATCCCGGAAAGATCTGGGTGAAGAAAGGACAAACACACTATGATTTTATCAGAAAAGCTTTTGACTCTCCGTACCAGGGCTAGATTAAGCCAGGAAGAACTTGCGGAGAAACTGAATGTATCAAGGCAGTCGGTTTCAAAATGGGAAAGCGGGGCTTCCATACCGGGAATTGACAAAATATTGGAGATTTCAAGGATTTATGGAATCAGCACGGATTACCTGTTGAAGGATGAGATGGAGGAACTGCCAGGAGAGGTTGTCGCGGATGTGTACCATCCGGAGGAAGTGCGGGAAATATCCGTGGAAACAGCGACTGAGTATCTGGATGTGATCAGAGAAGCCGATAAGCGGATTGCTTTGGGTGTGGGGCTGTGTATTCTCTCTCCGTTCCCCATGATGTCTTTTATCGGCTTGTCAGAATGTGGACTGTTGTTTTCCTCAGAAGATATTGCGGCTGGCGTAGGAGTTGGTGTATTACTTGCAATCGTAGCTGTGGCGGTGATTCTGTTCGTATTAAATTGTCTGCGTCTGGAAGAATATGATTATCTGCAATAAGAAGAATTGAGGCTTTCCTATGGAGTAGCTGGAATCATAGAAAAAGAAGAAAAAGAGTTTCGTCCAGTGTTCTATCAGGGAATTGCCTTTGGCGCTGCTTTGTGTGTGATTTCCTGTGTGCCGATTGTAATTGCCGGTGCGGCTGATGCGGTAGGCGGCATTCTCCTGTGTCTGTGCGCTCTGTTATTAGCGGTGGTCGCAGTAGGTGTATATCTGATTGTGCGTGTAGCGATCCGCAAAGGTGGATATGACCGACTTCTGCAGCAGGGAGACTATACGCAGGAGAAGAAGCGGGAAAATAAACGCCTGGAAGTTTTTGATGGGGCTTATTGGGGGACGGTTACTGCTGTTTATTTAGGGATAAGTTTATCCTTCATGAACTGGGGCATCTCATGGATTATCTGGCCGGTGGCAGGCGTGGCATTTGCAGTCATCCGTTCCATTGTGTCGGCGATGAAGGGAAAATAAGTTGAAGACAGTTTTTTTACACGGATTAGGGCATACTGCAAGCACGGCCTGACCTTAGAACTTCATCGGCAGGGATGTCTTGCGGCTCCCGCCGTTGTAGATGCGGAACACCTGGAACAGATATTTCTTGTGGCCGGGCATATTCACGCCCATGGCCTGACCTTCCCGGTAGATGGTAAGCGGGTCATAGCTGCTCAGACGCCGCACCAGTCTCCGGCGGTTGTACTCTTCATGATAGATGAAAACGAATTTAATCACGCTCATCAAAATCAAAAAACACAAAATGGTATCGAAGAAGCATATAATTTCCGATGTCCCGCTCCACAAAAGCGTACATCCCCGGCGATCACAAAAGCAGCTCCGCGCAAAACCCATGTGCGAATCCTATTTGGTCTCAGATAGCGTTTTGTAATTCCAATCATCATATTCCAGTGGAAGCCCAGATGCAGGCTCAACAAAACAAATCCCCAATAGGCACATAACATATGAACCCTGCTGGCATAGGAATACACGCTCCGGACTGGGAGAAAGGAAAAGGTATGTTCCGAAAGAAGCAGTCCACTTACCATCGCGCCCACCATCATAAGCGCTACACCAACAGTCAGAAAAGTCTGCATGATACGAAAAGCAGAGTAACGCCCTTTCAGAAGATTTCTGCTCCACCCTGGATTCAGGATATGATGTAGAACAAACAGTGCGCAAATTCCCATGCCGAGCCATTCGTGGGCGGCTTCTCCCACAAGTTCATACGCCATCAGAAGAAGGAGCAGAAGTGTCATAGCCACATCTATTGCTATTTTCAGTTTCAGTTTCGGCTTCATCTGGCTTCTCCTTCCTGTTATTTATCGGACAAAGTTCGTAAATATCGGTGTTTCTATTTCGGGTATTGGGACATTTGCTTTTTGAGCGGTATCCATACAGCGCAACAAATAAGCCATATTTCTTCCAAGCACACGCATTGTGTACATTCCTTCCGCATCCTGGCGAACCTCATCCGGATTTGTGCCGTGTACCATATTCCAGTAACGTGATGATACAATCGGCATCTCCTGAATAGCGAAATATTTATTAAGCTGATCGAATGTTGCTGTGGTTCCTGCGCGGCGGGCCGAAATGACCGCAGCAGCTGGTTTCAGGTAAAACGCTTTATTTGTATTTCCTTGTAATTCAGAATAGAAAACTCTGTCCATAAAAGCTGTCATATTACCTGTTGCACCTGCGTAATGTACAGGACTGCCAAAAATAAATCCGTCAGCAGACATTGCTTTTCTGCGAAACTGGTTGACTACGTCGTCAAAAACACAGTTACCAATTTCCCCGCATTTCCGACAGCCGATGCATCCTCCAATCGGCTTATTTCCGATCCAGAACAGCTCTGTTTTGATTCCTTCCTGCTTCAGTGTCTCTGTTACTTCGCACAATGCTGTATAGGTGCAGCCTTTTGCATGAGGACTGCCATTTACCAACAACACTTTCATCAATTTATCACCTCACAGAAAAATATCCCTATAAGCATACAAGCCGAGGCTTCGATAAAAGTCTCGGCTTGCCTGTTTCCCTGTTACTTCAATGCCTTCGCCAATTCTCGAGTCTGTGTTAAGTCTGTTGCCATGCCGGCATATTTCATACCATAAAGCCCGGCAAAACGTTCCATTGTGTATTCGCCGGCTTCCAGCATCCATTGCTCAGGTGCTGCTCCCTGAAAGAGGAAGAAGAGCGTCCTTCCCGCCAGTTCCCCCGGGTTGACCGGCCCATAAAAGCGATCCAGCAGATTCCGGATCGACCCGCAGATATTATGCCAGTATACCGGCGATCCAATCACAATAATCTGAGCCTCTTTCATTTTGGCTAAGATTTCGTTGAACTGGTCGTCTGCAAAGTTTTGTCCGTAGCTGTATACCTTGTAGTCTGTCAGGTTCAGTGTTTCATAGTCAATTCCCTGCAGCAAATCCTTTGCTAACGCTGCCGTGTTTCCTCTTTTTTCAGGACTCCCATTGATAAATAACACCTTTTCCATTTCAAATATTTCCTTCCTGCTCTTATGCTTTTCAATAAACCAATGCAGTAAATGAGAATGTAACCAGTCTCCAGTTTTCCTGCTCTCTTACATAAACTTCTGTAACAGCGAAATGATGTGTTGTCGGATTACCATTCAGCAGGAGTCCATAGTTGCAGTCTGTAATCACTACACCTGTATCTCCATAAACATTCGCTGTCCGGCTGTTAAACTTGAGTTCAGTCGGCTGAAACGCGCCGCTGGTATAAAAACCAATTTCCTGATCCAACCGGCAGGTGACTCCTATATGTACGAATGTGCATTCCGCATCCGCAATCTCTCTCATACCTGCTTCATCCGCACGCTCCATCGCACTCCAGAACGCCTTTGAAGTATTTAATAGTTGCTCTTTCATTTCAAAATTCTACCTCCTGCATCAAGAGTCATGCAGCCGCATTCAGATAAGTCTCAAAGAAGGGTACAATATAATCAAGCGCCTGTGTGACATACGGTTCCAGGTCATACATATCAAAATGTCCTGCGCCCTCGATCACATAAAATTCCTTTTCGGATGTGGTATTTTCATAGAGCTGCTCTGCACCGGAACGTGACCAGGCGTTTTCCCCGGTGATGATCAGATAGGGGGCTTCCAGTTCTGAGATAAATTCTTCCGGATGGAAGTCTACCCATGAAAGCTCGCTCCAGGAGACTGCGTGATTGTCCCAGTTATCCCGGTATCCGCGTTCTTCGTTATAATAGTAAGCCGCGCCTTCTGCATATGCCCTCGGCATCAGGTCGATATAGGTCGGGTCTGCTTCACCAGCCTCGTATGCCTCACGATCCGCCTCGGCCTGCTCCGTAGACATCATAATCATGGAAGACATCGTTGTGGCGGGAACAACAGATGTGACCGCTTTGATGCGCTCGTCCTGAATGGCTGCATAGGGCATATAGCTGCCGGAACCACAAATCCCAAGGCCGCCAATATTTTCATTGTCCACGTAATCCAGAAATTGCAGATATGTCACAGCGCTGCTGATGTCACTGGCCTTGATGTCCGGTTCCTCCAGCTGCCTGGGTTCCCCTTCGCTTTCTCCGAAATAAGAGTAATCAAACACCAGCGTGACAAAGCCGCTCTCTGCCAATCGCTCGGCGTAAATACTTTGTGCCTGTTCTTTTACGGAAAGCATAGGACCGGTCACAACAATCGCAGCATATTGACTGGTTTCATCGAAGCCTTCCGGGAGGAAAAGGATACCTGCCAGATTCAGTCCGGAATCCTCATTTTCAAAGCTCACGGAAATGGTGCTGACGCCGTTTTCTGATGCAATTTCCTCATCCGTAATTTCACTTTCTGAGATTTCTGTATTAGCCGTATCCATCGACTCGGTCTGCTGTGACTGACCGTTTTCTGTGCTGACTGGCTCCGTATCAGATGTTTCAGAAGCGGAGCTGACATTATTTTGCGTTGCACACCCGGTCAGTGCCAGCAGGAGAACAAATACCAATACCCAGCACCAGACGATTTTTTTCTTACTGCTCCCAGAATTTACTGCCCGCATATCCATCTACCGCCTTTCCTCATATTATTTCTGAAGGTCCACCGGAGGCGCCATCTTCACATACGCTTCCAGCATTTCCGGTGTGCTGGTATAGTACCTTACATTCTTATTCAGCGTTGCGATCTGCTCCATTTCCTCATCAGTCAACGCAAAATCAAAGAGGTCAAAGTTTGCTTTGATGTGGTTCGGATTTTTGGAACCCGGAATCACGATGTTGCCAGCCTGGATATGCCAGCGCAGAATGATCTGGGCGTTGCTTTTTCCGTATTTGTCGGCCAGCGTGGTGAACAGCGGCTCCTCCAGCAGCGTCTTATCGCCGTGTCCCAGCGGATACCACGCCTGAATAACCATGCCTTCTTTTGCCAGGAACGATTTCAGCTCTGCCTCCTGGAAGTAGGGATGTACCTCCGTCTGCAAGAGGGAAGGCTTTACCTTACAGATATTCAGGATTTCCTGAACCTGGGCAATCGTGAAGTTAGAAAGGCCAATGGCGCGTACTTTACCCTCTTTGTAAGCTTTCTCCATCAGGCGATAACCGGCAATATAATTTCCGGCAGGCTGATGAATCAACAGCATATCGATGTAATCCGTGCCCAGACGCTCCAGTGTCCTGTCTACCACGTCGGACTGTTCATAAAAGGATGGCCAGATCTTCGTTTCAAGGAAGATTTCTTCCCTGACAAGCCCCGATTTCTTCATCCCGCGTCCGACAGCCTTTTCATTCAGGTAGGCATTGGCGGTATCAATTAAACGATAGCCGCCTTTCAGGTCCGAGAGGACCGAAGCCTCTGCATCATCCGGTTCCAGAAGAAAAGTTCCGATACCAGCCAAAGGCATCTTTACACCATTATTCAAAGTTGCATATTCCATTGTGAATTCCTCCATTTCTTTTGATGCTCTTATCATAGCCTGTTTTTACGTAAATAAGAAGTTCCCTTTGGTTTTTCAGTTATAAGTTAAAGGTAACCACTACGTTAATCATTGTCTGCCAACCCCGTTAATGCAAGATATTCCTCGTCAGAAATGCGGTCAAACCATTGCAGTCCGGTCAGCTCCAGGTTCGTATTGATGGAAATATGGGCAAACTCCGTATCTGCGCTGCCTCCATGCCAGTGCATAACCCCAGGCGGACAGAAGACAACATCTCCAGGATATAATACCTGCACAGGCTCTCCCTCAATCTGGTGATAACCCACTCCATCCGTTACAATCAGAATCTGGCCACCTTCGTGTATGTGCCAGTTATTGATTACACCCTGCTCAAACACAACATAATGCAGTTCCGGGGTACCTGCCACGTTATTGCTTCCTATCAGGGAAGACACATAGACCGGGCCGCTGAACGTGGAAAGGGTGGAAGAGTTCTGCGCCCGCTGGAACATAAACGCATTATCCTCTGTCACAGTACGCCCTGTGTATTCCACTGCTTCCAGGTTCTCATATTCTTCCGCTGTTACCGGTTCTTCCGCATCAGCATTTCCCGCAGAAACATAGTCTGAATCCCAGATCACGATCTGTGAAAACCAGCTATCCGGCGCGGCTCCATGCCAATGCCTGACGCCCTCGGCGCATTCAATTACGTCTCCTTTCCGGATAATCTGAGCTGGCTATCCTTCCTCTTGGTAATAGCCGACACCGCCCGTAACCAGAATCACCATTCCTCCATGGCTGTGCCAGTTGCTTCGCGCACCTGGTTCAAAGGTGATATGATTTGTGTCCGGAAAATTGTAAACATCATCATTTGTAATCATGGAACTGATGTAAACCGTTCCTGTAAAAGAACTGGAATTGATCTCCATTCCAAGCGGAAAATCCAGTTCGCTGCTGTCTATGACAACACCGGACACATTTGTGTTTAATTGTTCTGATTCCTCAATGCTGCTGTTTTCATCTATCTCTGCGGATGTCTGCGCCTGGTCTGCGGCTTCGCCACAGGCCGTCAGCAGCAAACATAACAGAAATAGTAGCGATAAAATATTCTTCTTCATAAGAGTTTTCCCTATTGAACACGAAAGCCAAGATCAACCAGATCATATATTCGCTCCCACATTTTTGTGTAATCTGAGCAAATTATCTTTTCATATCCTTTTTCCGGATGTAAGGATAGCGAATTATATTTTCCTGAAACCCAGAATGCAAACTCTTTTAAGTTACTTTCGACTGATTTTCTCATTTTGAGTTGTCCTCTCTACACCCTGTCTTCATTACAGATATCCGGGGCTGCTCCGTAAACCTGCGACATGGGAATACGCTCCAATATCTCATCCAAAGCTGCCACCTCTGCGGCAGACAGTTGTACCTGCGCGGCATTCAAATTTTCCGTCAGACGTTCCGGTTTCCGGGTGCCCGGTATCGGTACGATATACGGTTTCTTGCACAGCATCCATGCCAGGGAAATCTGAGCCGGGGTTGCATTCTTTTTCTCAGCGACATCCCGCAGCATTTCCAAAAGCTCCTGATTCCGCTTTATATTTTCCGGCTGATACTGCGGCATAAAAGTCCGGTAATCCTCATGACCGCCAAGCACAGAATTCTGGTCATACTTTCCGCTGAGGAAGCCGTTCGCCATTGGAGAAAAAGCCACATATCCTATGTTCAATTCCTCCAGAACAGGGAAGAGCGATTCATACCATCTGGCCATCATGGAATAACGATTCTGGATGGCTGTCACCGGACAGACTGCATGGGCACGCCGTATGGTATCTTCCGTGACCTCAGACATCCCCCAGTGGGTAATTTTACCCTCCCGGATCAGATCTGCCATAACACCGGCCACTTCCTCTATGGGAACCAGCGGGTCTTCTCTATGCTGATAATAAAGATCAATATGATCTGTTTTCAGCCGTTTCAAAGACCCTTCAACAGAGGCCCGGATCGTTTCCGGCCGGGAATCCATCAGAAGCGAAAGCTTCACATTGCTGCTGTCCCAATCAAAACGTATTCCAAATTTCGTGGCAATCGCCACCTTGTTTCGATAAGGCTTCAGAGCTTCTCCCACCAGCTCCTCATTGTCATGCGGAGCCTCTCTGGTTCCATAAGTCTCTGCTGTGTCAAAAAACGTACACCCCTGGTCTACCGCCTGTGCAATCAGTTCAATCATTTCTCTTTTGTCGGCAGGCGGACCATAAGCGTGTGTCATACCCATGCAGCCAAGGCCCACTGCCGACACTTTCAAATTTCTTCCGAGAATTCGTGTGTTCATATGCAACTCCTTTCAACT
>JAJQAS010000226.1 GCA_021203685.1 Clostridiales bacterium
CTCAAGCAAATCTTCTTTCGTTTTTTCACTGTCTACTTGACAGGGGGCACTTCATGTCCCGCGGCGCTCGTTGCCGGTGTTTGCGTTTCCTGCTCACTGCGCCTGCTTCAGCGCCTGGGCGATCTGGTCGGGGCAGGAGGTCTTTTTGGGGCCGCAGCGGATGCCCTCCAGCCGGGCGATCACGTCCTCCACCTTCATGCCCGTCACCAGGGCGGCGATGCCTTTCAGGTTGCCGTTGCAGCCGCCGACCACCCGCAGGCCCTGGACCACGCCGTCCTCCACATCGATCTCCATGAACCGGGAACAGGTGCCCTTCGGTTTGTACTCAATGGTTTTCATAAGTAATGCTTCCTTTCTCTGTTGCGGCCCATCCTCTCCGGGCCGCGAAATTGTTTATTGAGCGGCCTCCGGCGCGCCATCGGCGCAGGCGGCGCAGACCCCGTAAAAGAGCAGGCTGTGCCTGTCCACCGCCCCGCCGCACTGGCGGGAAGCGGTCTCGTCCAGCTCCGGCTGGTAGGGAAAATCCAGGTCGCTGACCTGACCGCACCGCTGACAGCGAAAATGGGCGTGGGGTTCGGTACGGGCGTCGTACCGCTCCACCGGGAAGGGCATTCGCTCCAGCAGCCCCTCCTCCGCCAGCAGATTCAGGTTCCGATAGACCGTCCCCCGGCTCAGGTTGGGACTGACCGGCTTGAGCCACTGGTAGACCATTTCCGCTGTGGGATGCTCCGTGGTGCCGCGGACGCAGTTCAAAATCAGCTCCCGCTGTCTGGAATATCGCCTTTGCATACCTTCACCTCCCGATACGGGGTCTATGCACCTCCCCGTCTGTTCAAAATGAGATTCATTATTGATAATGATACCACAGCTTTCGCCGGATTGCAATACAAATTCTTTTCCTTTTTCTGGAGCGATACGGTACAATTTGACAGGCCAGCTTTTCAGTTTCTCCCAGCAAAAATTTGGTCGGGTATTTTCCGTCCCGGCGAACCATACTGAATCTGTCGAACGATAGGCGGGCCAGTTTTGACGGCTTCCGTCCCGTTCTACCACAAAAACAGGAGGAATTTTCATGAAAAGGACCCTATTGACCCTGACCGCGGCGCTGGCGCTGCTTTTCGCGCTGGCCGGATGTACCAGCCGGAACAACACCGGCGACACCGCCGACACGTCCATCACCGGCGATGAGACCTACACCGCCGACGAGAACGGCATCACCAACCAAAACGGCGACGATGGCGACACTGCGACCTCCGATACCACCACGAATAAAACCGCAACCGACAGCGACTCTGTGGCCGACGACGTGCGGGGCGCGGTGGATGACGCAGGCGACGTGGTGGACGACATCGCCAACGGCGCGGCGGACGCGGTCGACGACGCCACCGACGCAGTGGACGACGTGACCGGCGCACCCCAGAAGCGGGTGGCCCCTCCGTCCGGGCATCCCTCCGCCACCTGACGGGGCTGGGTGTATCATCCAGAGGATAAAATGTAGACCGAACAAATAAGCACTATCCCCTCTCGCCTCTCCTGAAAGGGGATGAGGGCCGCCGCCTTTAGGCGGTGGCGGAGGGGTTTCGTTTCAAAAATATGCAAGCGGGATAGTCAGATAACCCAAATGAGCAAAAAAGGCAGGACAGCGCTGAGCTGTCCTGCCTGCTTTGGTTTTCGTTTCAGATGAGCCGGGGCTGGATGCCGAAGCTGACGGCGATGGCCCGGTCCACCTGGTCCATCATCTCGCCCTCCAGGTGGCCCATCCGCTCCCGGAGCCGCCGTTTGTCCAGGGTTCGGATCTGCTCCAGCAGCACCACTGAGTCCCGGGTCAGGCCGCAGTGCTGGTCGATCAGCTCGATGTGGGTGGGCAGCTTGGCTTTGTTCATCTGGGACGTGATGGCCGCCGCGATGACGGTGGGGCTGTGCCGGTTGCCCATGTCGTTCTGGATGATGAGCACCGGACGGACCCCGCCCTGCTCGCTGCCCACCACCGGGCTGAGGTCGGCGTAAAAAATATCTCCTCTTCTGACACTGGTATCCACGTTCTCACACTCCGCAGTAAATGGTTCCCTGTTACAGCGCAATCTTATGTAACAGGTCACTCTCATTTTCCCACGGTCTCCGCCGAAATATACCCTCCCGGCGGAAGAACCACTCCAGCCTATGCGACAGCCTTCGACTTTGTACCAGTTTGGGAGCGTTTTTGTGGAAAGCTGTTTTTTGCCGAGTGAAAAGCCAACGAAACGGCAACGCACCAGCCACTAACTGCTAAGAGCTAAAAGCTAACAGCTCATTGCACATTGCTAATTGCAAATTATTCCACGTACACCCTTGGCACACGGGGCGCGATGCGGCACAGCAGCTCATAGGTGATGGTCCCCAGCTCGTCGGCCTTCTCCTGGAGGGAGCAGCCGTCCCCGAAGATGGTCACCTGGTCCCCCACCGCCACGTCCGGCAGGTCGGTCACGTCCACCATGCACATGTCCATGCACACCCGGCCAATTTGCGGCGCCAACTGCCCCCGGATGAGGAAGCTCTGCCGGTTGGAGAGCAGCCGGGGCAGACCATCGGCATAGCCCATGGCCACCGCCGCCACCACGCTGTCCCGTTCCAGGGTGTAGGTGCGCCCGTAGCTGACGCAGGTCCCCTTGGGCAGATTTTTCACCGAGGCCACCCGGCTCTTGACCTCCATCACCGGCTTCACGTCGATCATGCCATCACAGGCGTGGTCGGGGGAGTAGCCGTAGAGCAGGATGCCGGGGCGCACCATGTCATAGTGAGCCTGGGGATAGTTCAGGGTGGCGGCTCCGGCGCAGCAGTGCCGCAGGGCGAAAGTGCAGCCCCGCTGTTCCAGGGCGCGGAGCAGGGCGCTGTACCGCCGAATTTGCAGCTCGGAATAGTCCAGGCAGGTGTCCGCGTCGGCGAAGTGCTGGTAGATGCCCTCCACCTCCAGCCCCGGCAGCCGGTACATCTCCGCCAGCGTATCCGCCGCCCGGTCCATGTCCTCCTCCCGGCACAGCACACCCAGGCGGCTCATGCCGGTGTCGGCCTTCAGGTGGCAGCGCAGCCGCCCGCCCGCCGCCAGCGCCGCCTGAGAAAACGCCTTCGCCAGCTCCGGGTCGTAAATGGTCTGGGTGATGTGATGTTGCAGCAGGGCGGGGGTGTCCTCCACCGGGGTATAGCCCAGGATGAGGATGGGCAGCGTGACCCCCGCCTCCCGCAGCTCCAGCGCCTCCGCGAGATAAGCCACCGCCAGATAGTCCGCCCCCAGCTCCTCCAGCTTTTGGGCCACCCGCACGGCCCCGTGGCCGTAGGCATCGGCCTTCACCAGGCCCATGAACTTGCTGTGGGGAGCGACCTCCCGCAGGCGGTGGTAGTTCCAGGCCAGCCGGTCCAGGTGGACCTCCGCCCAGCTCCGTTCCGTCTCGCCGCCGAAGTAGTTTTTCATATCGTTTCGCTTCTTTCGTTGTAACAAGGATGACGTTGTTCCCGTTCCACAACCGACCACCCCTCTTGCCTCCCCTGAAAGGGGAGGAGGGCCGCCGCCCTTGGGCGGTGGCGGAGGGGTTTCCCAGGCTGGGCAAGCAACACAGCTAATTTCAGTGAAATATAGCCATAAAACACGGTTATTGTTTGAAGTGCAGGCACAGTCTGCCCTCTTACTCATTCGCCGCCAGCGTAATGCCAAAGTCGGAGAACACCAGCGTCAGCACAGTAGTCCCCTCCTCCGCCAGCTCCGAGCGCTGGAGGACGTAGCTCTCGGCGTCAAACCAACAGGAGACGGTGACGCTCTCGTCCTCTGGGTTCTCCAGCTCGGCGTAAAGCACCCCGCCGTCCTCCTCCCAGGCGCACTCCGCCAGCACACCGGCGCGGCAGGCGGCGAGGATGGTGGGCATAGCGTCCGCCGGAGAGAGGCCGCTGTCGCTGAGCGCGCCAGTCTCCAGGGTGGTCTCCTCGTAGGACAGGGAGGTGGCGTCCTCCGCCCACTGGAGCACCGTCCCGGCGATGTTTTCCGGAGCCTGTACCGTCAGCGTCCCGGCGGAGACGCTGCCCTCCACTGCGGCGGTGTAGGTGTAGACCCGCTCACCGTAGTCGGCGGTGATGTCCGCCACGCCGGAGACGCTCTCCGCATTCTGGTAGAGGCTGCGCATCTCCCGCACCGCGTCCTCCGGCTTGGCCGCGCCGCCGCAGCCGCCCAGCGGCAGGCAGAGCAGTAATAGTACCACAAAACTTATCCTTTGTACACCCTGTTTCAGGTGCATTCGCGTTTCTCCTAGTCCTCCAAAGGTTTTAAGACTGCCCCGAAGTGGGCGATCAGGTCGCCGGGGGTCATGGCCCGCTCCCCCAGCTCGTCCCGGCACAGGTCCCCGGCTCTGCCGTGGATCCAGACCGCCGCCGCCGCCGCGTGGAAGGCGTCCATCCCCTGACCCAGCAGGGAGACGGTCAGCCCGGCCAGCACGTCGCCGCTGCCGCCCTTGGCCATGCCCGCGTTGCCGGTGGTGTTGACGCAGAGGGAACCGCCCGGCTCCGCGATGACAGTGCGATGGCCCTTGAGCACCACCACGGCCCCGGTCTGTTCCGCCAGGGCCAGGGCCTCGGCCTGGCGGTCCTCCCCCGGCCAGCGGCCGGTGAGCCGGGCGAACTCCCCGTCGTGAGGGGTCAGCACGGTGGGGCTTTTCCGCCCCCGCAGTATAGATATATGCCCGTCCAGGGCGTTTAGACCATCCGCGTCCAGCACAAGGGGCTTTTCGAGGGCTTTTGCCACTTCCCGCGCCACTTTGTCTGATTCCTCGCCGCGGCCCAGGCCGGGGCCGATGAGAACCGCGTCACAGCCCTTTGCCCGCTCCAAAATCAGCGGCAGCGCGTCGGCTCCCAGCTTGCCTCCCTGGTCGGGCAGGGGGGAGGGCATGGCCTCGTCGCACTTGACGGCGACGATGGGGTAGACGGAGCGGGGCACCTGCAAAAACACCAGCCCGGTGCCGCCCCGGACGGCGGCCCGCGCCGCCAGCACCGGCGCGCCGGTGTAGCCCTCGCTGCCCGCCACGATGTCCACCTTGCCGAAGGTACCCTTGTGGCCCTCCTCCGGGCGGGCGGGGAGCCAGCTTTTCACCAGCGCCTGGTTCAGCTCCACCGGCGCGTTCACATCGTCACCCGCAGCTGGCCCAGGTACTTCTTGTTGTTGCGGCCGCTGTAGATGAGGCCGCCCAGCCAGCCCAGCAGCCCCACGAAAATCAGCCCCAGCACCACATAAGTGAAGTCCGCCGCCAGCGCCGCGTTGGGAGCTGCGCCGTCCTCCGCCCAAAAGGTGTCCACCACCCAGTTGAGCACGGCCCCGGCGATGACCAGGGTGCCAAAGGCCGTCCACAGCTGCTTGGCCCGGATGCGTCCGGCCTTCCAGCCCTCCACCGTGGCCTGGTCCAGCCGGGCGTCCTCATTGAAGCCGATGCCCTTCACCGCCCGTACCTTCCGCAGGTCCCGGGCGGGCCAGACCCAAAAGGCCAAAATTGTAAGAATCACGCTTGCCATAATCATCCACCTCAGCGCAGAGCGGACCGCTCTATTTTTGCTCCCTCTACTTTATCAGCTTAGGGGGAAAATTGCAATTTCCTCTTGCAAGTTTTTTTGAGATGTGTTATAAGTATGGGGTACAAGCTGAGAATGGGAAGATGAGCGGCATCCCCCTTTTCGCCAGAGAGCCTCTGTCACCGGCTGCAAGCAGAGGCGGAAAAGCGCCGCTCCGTTCGCCTGGGAGCAGTCATGGAGACATGGACGGCTGACCTCCGTTATCGGGTCTCAAGTGTGCGGCATTGCGCCGCAAAAGCGGGTGGTACCGCGGAAGGGTGGCCTTTCGTCCTGTTGCAGACAGGGGGAAGGGTTCTTTTTTTGCGCCTGGAGCCGCCCCGGATTTGGTTCAAATCCACATAACCGATTTTTGAAAACGCCAACCATAGAGAAGGAGCAGATGCAATATGGCAATGAAAGATCAACTGGCGAAAATCAAGGAGGAGGCCCTGGCCGCCATCCAGGCCAGCAGCGCCGCCGGGAATCTAGACGCGGTCCGGGTCCAGTACCTGGGCAAAAAGGGCGAGCTGACCGCCGTCCTCAAGCAGATGGGCAAACTGCCCGCCGAGGAGCGGCCCGCCATCGGCCAAATCGCCAACGAGGTCCGCGCCACCCTGACCGAGGCCATCGCCGCCCAGAACAAGGTGCTGGCCGAGGCCGCCCTCAACGCCAAACTGGCCGCCGAGACGGTGGACGTGACCATCCCCGGCAAAAAGACCGACCTGGGCCACAAGCACCCCATCACCCTGGTCATCGACCAGATGAAGGACATCTTCACGGGCATGGGCTTCCAGGTGGCCGAGGGGCCGGAGGTGGAGCTGGCTGCCTACAACTTCACCAAGCTGAACACCGAGGAGGGCCACCCCGGACGGGAGTGGACCGACACCTTTTATATCACCGCGGGCAAGGACGACCCCAAAAACGACGCCGTCCTGCTGCGCTCCCAGACCTCTCCCATGCAGATCCGCGTGATGGAGGCCCAGAAGCCCCCCATCCGCATCATCGCCCCCGGCCGCGTCTACCGCAAGGACGAGGCCGACGCCACCCACTCCCCCATGTTCCACCAGATCGAGGGCATGGTGGTGGACAAGGGCGTCACCATGGCCGACCTGAAAGGCACCCTCAACGAGGTCGCCAGGAGCCTCTACGGCGAGGACACCCAGACCCGGTTCCGCCCCCACCACTTCCCCTTCACCGAGCCGTCCTGCGAGCTGGACGTGCAGTGCTTCGCCTGCAAGGGCAAGGGCTGCCCCGTCTGCAAGGGCGAGGGGTGGATCGAGGTGCTGGGCGCCGGCATGATCCACCCCAAGGTACTGGAGGGCTGCGGCATCGACACCGACGTTTACTCCGGCTGGGCCTTCGGCATGGGCGTGGAGCGCATGGCCATGATGCGCTTCGGCATCAACAACCTGAAGCTGTGCTTTGAGAACGACGTGCGCTTCCTGGAGCAGTTCTGAGGAAAGGTGAGGTAAGTTACTATGATTTTATCCCGTAAATGGCTGAACGAGTTCGTGGACGGCGTCTCCGTCAGCGACATCAGCGACAAAGCATTTTCCGAGGCCATGACCCTCTCCGGCTCCAAGGTGGAGACCATCGAGGACCAGTCCGCCCAGTTCAAGAATATCGTGGTGGGCAAAATTCTCACCATGGAGAAGCACCCCAACTCCGACCATATGTGGGTCACGCAGATCGACGTGGGCGAGGCCGAGCCGGTTCAAATTTGCACCGGCGCGTGGAACATCCACGTAGGCGACCTGGTGCCCGTGGCCAAGCACAACTCCCTGCTCCCCGGCGGCCACAAGATCACCAAGGGCAAGCTCCGTGGGGTGCTGTCCAACGGAATGCTCTGCTCTCTGGCCGAGCTGGGGGTGGACACCCGCGACTTCCCCTACGCCACCATTCAGGCGGCGGCGATTCTGGGCGACTACCACGTCCTGCCCGGCGAAAAGCCCTCCATCCCCAAGGACGTGCAGCCCGGCCTGCGCATCTACGGCAAGGTGTACACCGCCAAAGTCCTCTCCTGTGAAACCGTGGCCTATTCTGCGTACAAGCTCACCGTGGACTGGGGCAAGGGCGAGAAGGAAGTCACCACCAACTGCGCCAACATCCACACCGGCGACATGATCTGTGTGGACACCAAGACCCTCCAGGTGCTGACCCTGGCGGGCCTCCACGCCCAGCAGAAGGAGTTCCCCAACTGCATCGAGGACGGCATTTTCATCCTGGACGAGGACTGCAAGCCCGGCGACGACATCCCCACGGTGCTGGGGCTGGACGACCATGTGGTGGAGTATGAAATTACTCCCAACCGCCCGGATTGCCTGGGTGTCATCGGCCTGGCGCGGGAGGCCGCCGTCACCTTCGGCAAGGAGCTGAAACTCCACGAGCCGGAGGTCAGGGGCTGCGGCGACTCCATTTTGGACTACGCCGACGTGGACATTCTGGACGGCGACCTCTGCCCCCGGTACTGCGGGCGGCTGGTGCGCAACGTGAAGGTCGGCCCCTCCCCCAAGTGGATGCGGGAGCGGCTGCGGGCCTCCGGTGTGCGCCCCATCAACAACATCGTGGACATCACCAACTATGTCATGCTGGAGTACGGCCAGCCCATGCACTCCTTTGACTTCGCCTGCGTGGAGGGCCACCACATCAACATCCGCCGGGCCTACCCCGGCGAGGAAATGACCACCCTGGACGGCAAGCCCCATCAGCTCAGCGAGTCCATGCTGGTCATCGCCGACGAGAAAAAGCCCATCTGCGTGGCGGGCGTCATGGGCGGCGAGAACTCCGAGATCACCGACGGCACCACCGACGTGTTCTTCGAGTCCGCCAACTTCAACGGTGTCTCCGTCCGCAAAACCGCCCTGGCCCTGGGAATGCGCACCGAAGCCTCCGGCCGGTACGAGAAGGGGCTGGACCCCATGAACACCCTGCCCGCCGTGCAGCGGGCCTGCGAGCTGGTGGAGCTGCTGGGCTGCGGCGAGGT
>JAJQAS010000222.1 GCA_021203685.1 Clostridiales bacterium
GTGGCCATCCTGCGGCATTTGGGCTGCCGGGTGGGCCGGGAGGGCGAGACGGTGACGGTGGACTCCTCCGCCCTGACCCGCATGGACATCCCCGACGCCCTCATGCGGGAAATGCGCTCCTCGGTCATCTTTCTGGGGGCCATTCTGGCCCGGTGCGGCCAGGCGGAGCTGTCCTTCCCCGGCGGGTGCGAGCTGGGGCCCCGGCCCATCGACCTGCACCTGAACGCCCTGCGGTCCATGGGGGCGGAGATCGACGCCGCCTGTGGCGGCATCCGCTGCCGGGGGCGGCTCCACGGGGCGGAGCTTTCCCTCTCCCTCCCCAGCGTGGGTGCCACGGAAAACATCATGCTGGCGGCCTGCGCCGCCGATGGCGTGACGGTCATCTCCAACGCCGCCCGGGAGCCGGAGATCGTGGATTTGCAGAATTTTTTGCGCACCCTGGGAGCCGACATCGACGGGGCCGGCACCTCCACCGTCACCATCCGGGGCGGCGCGCCCCTCCACGGGGGCGAGCACACCGTCATCGCGGACCGCATCGTGGGGGCCACCTACCTGGCCGCCGCCGCGGCCACGGGAGGCCAGGTGGCCCTGGAGGGCCTGGACCGGCGGTGGCTGCTGCCCGTGCTGGATACCTTCCGGCAGGCGGGGTGTACTGTCTCCGGCGGGGAAAACCGGGTGGAGCTGCGGTGCGTCCGGCCGCTGACCGGCGTTCGGCCCATCCGCACCGCCCCCTACCCCGGCTTCCCCACCGACGCCCAGCCCATGGTCATGGCCGCCTTCTGCGGTGGCCGGGGAACCACCGTCTTTGTGGAGACTATTTTTGAAAACCGCTACCGGCAGGCGGCGGAGCTGGAGCGCATGGGGGCCGACATCCGGGTGGAAGGCCGGGTGGCCGTGGTCTGCGGCGTACCCCGGCTCCACGCCGCCCGGCTGGAGGCGGCGGACCTGCGGGGCGGCGCGGCGCTGGTGGTGGCGGCTCTGTCCGCGGAGGGCGAGAGCCAAATCACCGGGCTGCACCACGTCGACCGGGGCTACGCCCGGCTGGAGGCAGACCTCTCCGCCCTGGGGGCGGACATCCGCCGGACGGAGGCGGACAATGATACAAAGGAGCAGCGGGAGACGCTGTAAGGGGGGATACCATGGCGAAAAAACGAAGGCATCAGCGCAGCTATCAGGGCGGCGGCCGCCTGTCGGGGCTGTATGTCCTGTTTACCGTGGTGGTGGTGCTGGCTGCCAGCGGGGCGGGCTGCATCGTGTTCTTCAAGGGCAGCAGCGTGGAAATTTACATCCGGGACAGCTCCGGCAGCACCGAAGCCCTGGCCCAGGACGACCGCTATACCCAGGAGGAGATTTTGGAGGCGGCGGACATCGACATCGGCGACAACCTCTTCCTGCTGAACAAAAACCGGGCGGCGGCGGGCATTTTGGCCCAGCTGACCTATGTTTCCAGCGTGTCCATCCAGAAGGAGCTGCCCGGCGTGGTGGTTCTGACCCTCACCGAGAGCAGCGCGGCGGTGGCCATTCAGGACGGCGACGACTGGTGGCTCATCGACCTGAACGGCAAACTGCTGGAGCAGACCGACAGCGACCAGGGCTGCACCGTCATCCTGGGGCTGACGCCGGTGGACCCGGCGAAGGGCGAGGCCCTGTCCGTGCCCGACGGCAGCGACGGGGAGACCGACAGCCAGACCCTCCGGCTGGACAGCCTGCTCCAGCTGCTGACCCCCCTCCAGGATTATGCCCTGCTGGAGGACGTGGTCTCCATCGACCTGTCCTCCGAGAGCACAGTGGTGCTGGACTATGACGGGCGCATCCAGGTGAAACTGCCCATCGAGGCCGATTACAGCGAGAAAATCAAGTATTTCGCGCAGATTTTGACGGAATATGTGGCGGAAAGCTGGACGGAGGACGACACCGGCACGCTGGATATGACTTACAGCGACGGCAACCCCCATCTGGTGAAAGATGAAAATTAACGGACAAAGGTATTGACCCCATAGAAAATATCCGATAAAATGGTATTTAGAAAAAATAGGTTGTATTACTTCCAAATACGGAGCTGAACTTAGGAGGAAAGCATATGTCCCTTGGATTTGAGTTGGAGCCGGACACCGTTGTCAACATCAAGGTGGTCGGCGTAGGCGGCGGCGGCAACAACGTCGTCAACCGCATGGCGAATTCCGGCACCCAGGGTGTGGAATTTATCGCAGTCAACACAGACCGTCAGGCGCTGGACCACTCCAGCGCCACCAGCAAGATTCAGATCGGCGAAAAGATCACCCACGGCCAGGGAGCCGGGGCCGACCCGGAGGTGGGCCGCAAGGCCGCCGAGGAGAGCCGCAGCCAGCTGGACAAGGCCCTGGAGAACACCGACATGGTCTTTGTGACCTGCGGCATGGGCGGCGGCACCGGCACCGGCGGCAGCCCCATCGTGGCCGATGTGGCCCGGGAGAAGGGCATCCTCACCGTGGGCGTGGTCACCAAGCCCTTCAAGTTCGAGGGACGGCGGCGGATGCTCCAGGCCGAGGCCGGCATCGAGGAACTGAAGGAGAAGGTGGACTCCCTGGTCATCATCCCCAACGACCGGCTCAAGCACGCTACCGACCAGAAGATCACCTTGAGCAACGCATTCGAGATCGCTGACGACGTGCTGCGTCAGGCGGTGACGTCCATCTCCGACCTGGTGACCCATGTGGGCTTCATCAACCTGGACTTTGCCGACGTGACCGCCGTTATGAAGGACGCGGGCCTGGCCCACATGGGCATGGGCCGCGCCGCTGGGGCCAACAAGGCGGAAGAGGCGGCAAAAATGGCCATCTCCTCCCCGCTGCTGGAGACCTCCATCGTGGGCGCCCGGGGCGTGCTGGTCAACATCTGCGGCGACATGAGCATCGGCCTGGAGGAGGTGGAGACCGCCGCCACCCTGGTGCAGGAGGCCGCCAACCCCGACGCCAACATCATCTTCGGCGCCACCTTCGACGACAGCCTGGAGGACGAGATCCGGGTCACGGTCATCGCCACTGGCTTTGACGAGACCCCCGCAGAGGAGAAAGCCCCTTCTTTTTCTAAGCCGGTGCCGGAACCGCCCAAGCCCACACCGGCGACCACTCCCGGGCCTGCTCCCACCCCCGCACCGGCAGACCAGCCGGAGCCGGTCGCCGCGCCTGAACCTGCGCCTGCGCCGGAGCAGCCTCCTGTCTTTGTGGAAGCGCCTGTGAACACGCCTCAGCCGCCCAAACAGGAGGAAGAAGAGGACCCCTTCACGCAAATTTTGCGCATTTTCGAGAAGGGGAACCGGTAAGAAAACCTGACCCGCCTGTGAGCGGGCAAAAAAAAATAAATCTATCCAGTCTATTGTAGGTTTCTGACCAGTCCCTTTGTGCAACCTTGTGTCCCCCCACCGCCTGCGGCAGCGGCAGCGGAGGGGGTTCTCGGCTGGAACGATCGACGAGCCTGATGCCAAAGGGACGACCAACAAGGAGAACAACGGCCATGATCAAGACAAAAGCCCAGATGCGCCATGCCGTCATCGAGCATATGCGGGACGGCGAGGGCGAGATCCGCTTGGAACACATCCTGGAAAACGACGAGACCGGGGGCCGCACCAGCCTGTGCAGCGTCTGCACCGTGGAGCCGGGGTGTTCCATCGGCCTGCACACCCACGACACCAACGCCGAAATCTATTATATGTTGGAGGGTCAGCTGGAGCTGAACCAGAACGGCCGACTCTGCACCATCCAGGCCGGGGACGTGGTGTTCACCGCCGATGGGGAGAGCCACAGCGTCGCCAACCGGGGGGAGAAGTCCGCCAAATTGCTGGCGGTGATTTTCCCGCAGTAATTTTCAAACATCCACAACAAAAAGCCTCCGCCGCGGCGGAGGCTTTCCCTCTTTCAAACTGCTATGACACGAAACGACATCGAACAACTTTTCCAGACCCTCCCCCCTGCGGCGGAGCCGCCCGAGCGGAACGCGGCGGTGCTGGTGCCCCTGACGGAGCGGGACGGGGAGGTCTGCGTCCTGCTGGAGGTGCGCTCCGCCGCCCTGCGGCACCAGCCGGGGGAAATTTGCTTCCCCGGCGGCGGCATGGAGCCGGGGGAGGACGCGGCGGCCTGCGCCCTCCGGGAGACGGAGGAGGAGCTGGGCCTGACTGCCGCGCAAATCGACCTCATCGCGCCCCTGCCCGCCCTCCGGCACAGCTCCGGCCAGCGGGTGGAGACGGTGCTGGGCTGGGTGAACACGCTGGAGGGGCTGCGCCTCCAGCGGGAGGAGGTGGCGGAGGCGTTCCTGCTGCCCCTGGCGTGGCTCCGGGCCAATCCGCCCAAGTGGGCCACCTACGCCACCGTGGCGGAGCTGGACACCGCGCCGGAGGAACTGCTGCCCTTCCTGCCCCACTACCGCCGGGAGCGGCGCACCCCCATCTGGGTCTATCAGGGCCACGTCATCTGGGGGCTGACGGCGCTGGTGCTGGTGAATCTGCTGGAGACGTTGGAGGGGATTTAGCTGTTAGCTTGCAGTTGCGTGGCGAACGGCCCGTGGTTTTTCACTTTTAGCAACAGCTATCCGCTGGTAATATTGCGCTGGGCGCTGGATTTTACGCTGTTCACTTTTCGTTTGCAGTTGCTTACTGACAGCGAATGGCTAACGGCTAACAGCTAAACCCCAACTTCCGTGCCACCATACAATAGGTGGGCGTGGGCACCTGGTACCGCTGGCCCAGCCGCACTACCTCGAAGATCAGCCCGTCCACCTCGCTCTCATGCCCGGCCCAAAGGTCCCGCTGCATGGAGGTGGAGGCGTCGGGAGCCAGCGCGTCCAAAATCAGCAGGTTGGTTCGCACCATGCTGGTGCGGAAGGGGTGGCCCATGGCCTCCGCCAGGGTGTCGATCTCCCGGATGAGGGCGGCGAAGGTGTCCCGTTCCGGGCCGGGGCGCTGCATGGCCTCGGCTTTCACGTCGCAGTAGACGCCGCAGGCGGCGGCAGGGGAGACGTAGGAAAACTTTTGCAGGGCGTCCCGTTGGATGTTCCGGGAGAGCAGAGCCTTGACGCCGCAGCGGGTCAGGTCGGCCTGGATGTCCTTCAGCACCGGGCGGTACTCCTCCGGCGTCCGGGGACCGAACACCACCCGCAAAATCTCCCCCTGCATGGCGATGACGCCGGGGGACTGGATGCTGGCGGCTACGTAGATGCACCCGTCGGTCACCAAACTCTCCGGCAGAGAGGGCTGGAGCCGCCCGCCGGTGCCGTAGATGTTCAAAATGGGGACCACCACCGTGCCTTTGGTGCAAATGCGCTGCAAAAAGGGAATCAGCGGGTCCAGGCTGTAGCCCTTGACGCAGAGGAACACCACGTCGGGCTGGCCCTGATAGTGTTCGCTGTCCGTGGCTTGGACGGGGACGGTGTACGCTGCCCCGCCGCTGGGGACGAGGGTGAGGCCGTCACGCTGGAGGGCGGCCAGGTGCCGCCCCCGGGCGATGAGGGTCACGTCCAGCCCGCCACGGGCCAGGTGCGCGCCCAGACAGCCGCCGGTGCCGCCTGCGCCGATGATGAGGTAATTCATAGAAAAGGCTCCTTTCCAACTGCTTGTGTTGCTGCCTTCTAGTATAACAGGTCAGGCGGCAGTTGGCAAATGGCAGAAGCCTCTCCCCAAATTCTCCCCCTTGCTTTCCCCTGAAAACATGATAAACTAGAGACATCACCCCAAAAGGAGGATGGTTCACCATGAAAAAAGCAACTGCTCTGCTGGTCTGTCTGGCACTGGCCCTGGTGCTGACCGCCTGCGGCGGCAGCGCGGGGGACAGCGCAGAAGAGAGCACAGATTATGAAATCATCATTGAGGACGCCAGCTTGGAGGAAGTCGAGGAGGAGGAGGACGACGCCGACGCGGTGCTGGAGGTGGAAGCCCCGGAGGTGGACGCCCAGGGGGCCTATCTGGTGCTGGACGCCTTCGACGCTTACGACTGGCCCTATTCCTTCGTCACTGACGAGGCGGGGACCTACACCTTCACTGCCACCAACGCCGAAGGCTATGAAGACATCACCTGGAGCATCTACCTCTTTGACGAGGAGGTGGAGGACATCGAGGAGGGCGAGGTCCCGGCTCTCACCGGCGACGGCTCTGTCGAACTGGCGGCGGGGCAGTACGTCTACTGTGAATGTTCCTACAGCAACGCCACCCAGGACCAGGCGGTCTCCGGAGCCAGCACCCTGGTCATCACCTTCGAGGCCGATGAAGCGCAGCAGGCCGACACCACCACCGTGACCATCGACGCCGCCGAAGCCTACGACAGCGGCGCGTTCTCCTTCCGGGCCTCCCAGTCGGGGACCTATCAGGCGATTAGCGTCACCGCGGAGGGCTTCTCCCCCAACGATGTGGGCTGCGACGAGGAGGAAGTGGAGTGGACGTTCTACGTGCTGGACGAACCCTTCGACGACGCCGTCCGCTACCTGCCCCAGGCGTGCGACAGCGTACTGGAGGGAGACGGCAGCTTCGAGGTGGAACAGGGGCAGTACGTCTACTGTATGTGCAACATCAGCGCCTTCACCGCCGACGAGATGCCGGAGGGGAATAATACCCTGACTTTAACGCTGGAATAAACGCAAAAACAGCACCCGGAACCAGGTGAAACGGCCTGAATCCGGGTGCTGTTGCGTTCACGCCACAAACTCCCAACAAATTTTTACGAAAAACAGGGTCAGCACCGCCAGCATCAGCGGCTTCACCGCCCTCGCGCCGCCCTTGTCGAAGCAGCGGGTGCCGATGTAGTTCCCCGCCAGGCTGAACAGCCCCGCCGCCAGGCCCAGGACGAAGATCACCTTGCCGTTCATCACGTAGACCGCCAGGGCGGTCAGGTTGGTGGTCAGGTTGATGACTTTTGCCACGCCGTTGGCGGAGCGGAGGTCCATGTGGGCCACGGCAGTCAGCAGCAGAATGAGGAAGGTGCCCGTCCCCGGCCCGTAAAAGCCGTCATAGGCCCCGATGACCATCGCCGCCGCCATGCTCAGCGCCGTGGTTTTCCACAGACCGAAGGGTTCCTTCTGCACCTCCAGCGTCTTGCACCGGAACACGTAAAAGGCGGTCAGCGGCAGGATGAACAGCATGAGGACCCGGAAAAAGCCGTCGCTGATGAGCAGCGCCAAATTCGCCCCGGCGCTGGAGCCGATGAGGGCGCAGACCACGCACAGCCCCGCCTGCCGCCAGGGGATGTAGCCGCTGCGGGAAAACCGCCAGGTGGTCAGGGCGGTGCCCATGCCGGAGCTAAGCTTGTTGGTGCCGATGGCCATATGCACTGGCAGCCCGGCGATGAGGTAGGCGGGCAGGGAGATGAGGCCGCCGCCTCCGGCCACCGCGTCCACAAACCCCGCCAGGAAAATCAGGGGGCAGACGATGAAAAATTGCAGCGCTGTGATGTCCATAGAGACCTCCGAATCAATCAGCAATTAGCAATTAGCAATGTGCAATCAGGGGGAAACGGACGCTCTGCCGTCGCCTTGCGGCGAGGGGCGCAGAGGGAAAAAGCAGACAATTATTTTAGGTTCAGTCCATCGTGAAATGCTTCGCCTACCCGCTCAGTTACCTTATAATACCCGTGGGTGTAGGGGTCGAAGGCGATGGCGGCCACCTTTTCGATGTCTACCCGATCCCCGTCCAGCACGGATTCGTCTGCCAGGGTGTTGACCACCTTACCGATGACCCCGCAGCCGTATTCGCCGGACTGGTACTCGATGAACTCACACTCCATACACAGGGGGAACTCGTTGATGACCGGCGCATCCACCCGGCCCGACTTCCGGGCGGTCAGGCCGCTTTTGGCGAACTTGTCCGGGGTGTCGTTGCCGGAGACTACGCCGAAGTAATCCGCCTCGGTCACGTGGGCGGCGTCGGCGATGCTGACGGTGAAGGCATTCCGGGCCTTGATGTTCTGTACCGTCTTGTGAGGCTCCGACAGCTTGAGAATGACCTGATTTCGGGTGCGCATAGTCCCCCAGGCGGCGTTCATCACGTTGACACTGCCGTCCTCGTTGTAGGTGGCGATCATCAGCACCGGCATGGGGAAGATGGCTTCTGTGGCTTTGATGTCCTTTTTCATGGAAAAGACCTCCTTGTGTTTTGTCTGCGCCTATGCTATCATAGCATCAGGAAAAACGCAAGTACCCACATTTTTGTAAGGTACTTACCGGGAGGTAAGCATGGAACAGAAGAACATCGAGACCGCCGACTTTGCCGAAACCGGCTACAGCTACACCCTGTCGCTGATCTCCGGCAAGTACAAGCCCGTGATTTTGTACTGCCTGATGGAATACGAGCCGGTGCGGTTCAACCAAATGCGGCGGTATCTGAAAAACGTGGCGGACAAGACCTTGAGCCAGAATCTGAAAGAGCTGGAGGCCGACGGCCTCATCCGCCGCCGGGAGTACCCGCAGATACCCCCCAAAGTGGAGTATTCCCTCACGGAGCGGGGCCACTCGCTGATGAATGTCTTAGACCAGCTCTGTGTCTGGGGCAACGAAAA
>JAJQAS010000200.1 GCA_021203685.1 Clostridiales bacterium
AATCAGGTTCTCGTCGAAGGCCAGCTTGACGGCCTTGTAGAGCTTGATCATCCGGGGGCCGACGAACTCTTTCAGGTACTCCAGGCGCCCGTTGCCGATGCCGTGCTCGCCGGAGAGCTGGCCGCCCAGCTCCTTGGACAGGGCGTACAGCTCCACCAGACAGGCGTGGGTGGCGCTTTCCCACTCCTCGTCGCTCATCTCCGGGCCGCGGAGCAGCTCGGTGTGGATGTTGCCGTCGCCGCAGTGACCGCAGGGTTCCACCCGGATGCCGTGGGACAGGGCGATGCGCTTGGCGTCCTTGACGTACTGGGCGATTTTGGAACGGGGCACCACCACGTCGCACTCCTCCTGGGAGACGGAGTCGGCCTTCATGCCCTCCAGAATGCCGCCGCGCACTTCCCAGACGGAAGCGGCCCGCTCCGGCGTGTTGGCAATGGCGCAGTCGATGGCCCCGTTTGCCAGGGCGGCTTCCGCCGCCGCCTCCACCGCCGCGTCCAGCTCGCTCTGGCTGGAGGCGTCGTACATGACGATGAGCACCGCCTCGCCCTCTTTGACGGGCAGGGGCTTGTTCAGGTTCCGCTCCACGATGTCGATGAGTTCCCGCTCCAAAAACTCGATGGCGGTGGGCACGAAGGGCAGTTCCAGCACCTTGGGCACCATGTCGGCGCACTCTTCCAGGCTGTGGAAGGGCATGACCAGGGTGCAGGTGCAGTTGGGGGCGGGCAGCAGCTTCAAGGTCACTTCCGTGAGGATGCACAGCGTCCCCTCGGAGCCGATGACCAGATCCTTGATGTCGTAGCCGGTGGTGTTCTTGACCACGTTGGAGGAGAACCGCTCGATGGAACCGTCGGGCAGCACCGCCTCGATGCACCGGACGAAGTCCCGGGTCAGGCCGTAGCGGACGGCCTTCATGCCTCCGGCGTTGGTGATGACGTTGCCGCCGATGGTGGCGGTTTTCTCTCCGGGGTCGGGGGGATAGAACAGCCCCTCCGCCGAGGCGGCGGCCTGCACGTCCAGCAGCAGCGCGCCGGGCTGACAGGTAATTGTCTGGTTCTTGTGGTCCACGGGGTCGATTTTGTTCATCCGCATGATGGAGAGCATGACGCCGCCGTACTTGCAGTTGGAACCTCCGGCCAAACCGGTGCCCGCGCCGCGCACCACCACGGGGATGTTCTTCCCGTTGCAGTAGGCCATGATTTTGGAAATTTCGTATTTGTCCACGACCTCCACGTACAGCTCCGGGGGGAAGGTGCCGTAGTTGGGCATTTCGTCGTGGTAGTATTCGCTGGCGATCTCGTCGCCCACCATCACCCGGTCCGGCGCGGTGACGGAGCGGATGTAGGCGAAGTCGGCCTCGTCCATTTTTTTATAGGGAAACGCCATAGGTCAGTCCTCCTTCCGCTCTTGCAGCAGCTGGGTCAGCTTGGGGACCACCTGATAGAGGTCGTCCACGATGCAATAGCTGGCCACGCCGAAAATCTGTGCATTGGGGTCGCTGTTGATGGCCACGATGGTCTCCGCGCTGTTCATGCAGGAGGTGAACTGGATGGCCCCGGACACCCCGCAGGTGATGATGAGCTTGGGGCGGACGGTATGACCGGAGAGGCCGATTTGGTGCAGCTGGTCGCCCACACCCTGTTCTACCATGGGCCGGGTGAAGGCCAGCTGTGCGCCCAGAGCCTGGGCCAGCTGGCGGCAAAGCTCCACGCCCTCCTCGTTGCGCACGCCCCGGCCAATGGCTACGATGCGCTCGGCCTCCTCGATGGTCTTTTTCTTCTCAATCAAGGTGGAGGAAATGACCTTGATGCCGGAGTGGACCATAGCCTCCGTCACCTTGCAGCGGGCCACGATGCCCTGGGGATTCTCCACCTTCTTGGCACGGTCCATGACCCGGTAACGGACGGTGGCGAACTGGGGCCGGGAGTTGGAGATGAGAATTTGCGCCATGATGTTGCCGCCGAAGGCGGGACGAATTTGCACCATGTCGGTGTTGGACTGGATGTCCAGGGTGGTGCAGTCGGCGGTCAGACCGGTGTGGTACCGGGTGGAGAGCCGGGGGGCCAGGCTCCGCCCCAGGGAAGTGGCCCCGATGAGGACGGAGGAGGGCCGGGTGTTGGCGATGCAGTCGGCCACGGCGTCGGCGTAGCAGTCGGCCTTGAAGCCCACGAAGCCGGGGTGTTCGTAGACGTAAACCGTGTCCACGCCGTAGGGCAGCAGCTTTTCGGCGTTTTGGGCGGTGCCTTCCCCGCCCACCAGGACGCAGTTGACCTTGTAGCCCACCTTGGGGGCCATTTTCCGGGCCTCGCCAATCAGCTCATAGGCCACGGGGTGGATGTCGCCCCGCTCCTGCTCCACAAAAATCAGGAAGTCCCGCCACTGGCGTTTGTCCACAGCCCCGGCCTTCTGCTCAAAGGTGATGGCCTTGTTGGGGCAGCGGCGGACGCACAGGCCGCACATCCGGCAGTTCTCGTTCACTTCGATGCCCCGCTCCCCCATGGAGAGGGCGCCGAAGGGGCAGTCCCGGATGCACATTCCGCAGAGGTCGCACCGGGCGGCGTTAAAACGAATCAAATCCATCGTGTTTCCCTCCCGTCAGATGATTTTCTTCGACACCAGCGTGTCGAACAGCGTCTCGGCCTTCTGCTCCGGCGTGCCCTCCAGATAGACCTGGCTGTCGCCCACCGGGGGCGCGAACATTTTTGCTACGCTGGTGGGGGACCCAACCAGGCCGTAGCGGCTCAGGTTCTGGTCGGGCAGGTCGGCGAAGGAGAGGATGCGCACCGGACGGCCCGCCGTCTGCTTTTTCAGCCGGTAGGAGGGCAGACGGGGGACACACATATCTTTATCCACAGTCATCAGGCAGGGATAGTGCATTTCGGAGACCTGGGCCACGGAGACCAGGTCCTGCCGAACCTGAATGGATTCCTCGGTCACATCCACCACTTCCGCGACCCAGGCGCAGTGGGGGATGCCCAGATGCTCCGCGATGGCGGGTCCAACCTGGGCGGTGTCCCCGTCGGTGGTCTGGCGGCCACAGAGGATGAGGTCCGCGCCGCCCAACACCCGGATGCCCTGGGCTAACGTATAAGAGGTGGCAAGCACGTCCGACCCGGCGAACTTCCGGTCGGAGAGGATGACAGCGTCGTCCGCCCCCATGGTGTAGGCGTCCTGCATCATCACCTTGGCGTGGTCGGGCCCCATGGTCAGGACGGTGACGGTGCCGCCCAGCTTCTCGCGGATCTGGAGGGCGGTCTCCAGGGCAAAGAGGTCGTAGGGGTTGGTGCGGGTATTTGCGCTCAGGCGCTTCATGGCGCCGGTTTCCGGGTCTATTTCCACCTGACTGGTGGCCGGTACCTGCTTCATGCAGACAATGATTTTCATGCTAAATAGGCAGCTCCTTCCTGCTCACGGCGCGGCAAGGGGCCGCGTCGGCTCAACAAAAGACATGATACCACACTTTCCACAAGATGAACAGCCTTTTTTCGGCGATTTTCGTGTTTTTTGAGTAATATTCGTGCTCCTGCAGGGTTGAAGCCCGGGCAGGACGCAAAAAACGCCCGGGCAGACGCGCAACAGGCGTTGTCCGGGCGGGGAGGTGCGATGCCCTGAGAAGAGGGGCGCAGAGGTCAGTGGCCTGCGGGCTTCTCCTCCAGCAGCTCGTGCTCCTGAAAGAGGTCCGCGTGGGCCAAAATCAAAAAGTTGACCAGCAGTGGAAGGATGGCCAGCCAGATGGCCTTTTCCCGGAGCAGACCGCAGCAGGCGGTGAGCACAATGCCGCCGCCCAGGAAGCAGCCCACCATTTTCAGATGGGTGAGGCCCCGCCGAAGAGCACTGCGGTCTTTGTGCCGGGCGTATTTGGCCAGGGAAATGCCCATCTGCCGGATGTGGTTGGTGCAGAAGGTGGTGGCCATGGGAATACCCTCCGCCTGGCGGAAGGTGTTGTACTGCATGGAGCAGATGAAGTTGATGATGACCTGCACCACCCAATCCGTCACGGTCAGGGGGATGAACCCCACCAGCAGCAACACCACCATTTCCGCTCCAATCAAATAAGTATCCCACCGGAACAGCCCCATTTTCTTCACTGGGCTGGGGAAAAACTCCGACACGAAGGCCCCGCTGATGTAGGCGGTGATGGGGATGAGGAAGTACAGCCCCTCCTGCCAGTGGCCCTTGCCCAGCGCCATGCCCATCAGCACCACGTTGGCGGTCTGGGCGTTGCAGAACACGCCGCCCCGCAGATTGTAGGTGTACGCGCCCATCATCCCGGCGCTGAGCATCAGCAGCAGAAACACGCCCTTTCGCTCGCAGGCCAGGTAGCGGTGATGTAAGTGTGCTGTGGTCTCCATTTTTCCGTCGTCTCGCTTTCGTTTCCAACTGGCGACAGCCGTTTGGCCCGCCGCTTCTGCATCATACCACGTTCCGCCGTGGGGTGCAACCAAAATTGTTCATCTCGGCAAAAGGCCGGTGCCATGCAAAAAGGATCTGCGAGATATGCGTCCCGCAAATCCTTTTGCTCCGCGCTCAGGGAGAATTTGGCCTTCTCCCCGGCGGAATCGTTGCCCGGTGAACGGGGAAGGTTACTTCAAGCCGTTCTCGTAGGCTTCGATCATTTTCTTGAACGTGTGACCCGTACTACCTTCGAGATTGATGTGCCTTTTCAGCTTTTTCAGGTATTTTTGCGTACTTTCTCCGGTAAAAATCCGAATGTCCAGGCGCAGGCTCCCGTCCGGCTCCGGGGTGACAAAAATCTTGTCGATGAAGGTATCCACAAACTCCTTGGTGATGACGCCGTTGGCTGCGTCCTGCTCGGCGGCTTTCAGGGTGGCCCGCAGCTTTTCCATATGCTTGCGAAACTCCTCACTGGATTCCTCCTGGCTGTGCAGGTCGGCCAGCTCCTGTTCGGCGTTCTTCATCTCCTCGTTGCACTGAGCCGTCATGGTCTTGAAGTCGGCGGCGGAGATACTGTCCAGCGTGACCAGCTCCAGCAGCTTGCTCTTCTTTTTCAGCGCCATGTCGATAATGTGTTCCTGTTCCTCGATTTTTCGGGCAAGCTCCTTGCCGCCGGACATGGTGCGGTACATGGCCTCGTACTCCTTCATCATGGCGGCGGACGCCTCTCTGGTGTCCCGGAACACCTCAAACAGCAGCCGCTTGATTTCCTCCTCGTAGATGGGGAAGGAGTCGCAGCTTTCTTTGCCGTTCTTGATTTTTCCGGAGCAGACCCATTTGCTGTTCTTGTTGCCCGCCTTGTCTTTGGACTCCCGGCGGTAATAGGGGGTGCCGCAGCAGGTGCAGAACAGTTTACCGGTCAGTAGGTTGGCGTGGTTGCAGATGCCCTGCCTGTTCTTCACGTCCTCGCTCCGCCGCCGCAGCACCGCATTGGCAGCCTCCCACAGCTCCTCGGAGACAATGGCCGGGACAATCTCGCCGGTCTCATCCTTAAACATGACCCATTCCTCCTGGGGGAGAAATTTCTGTTTCTTGGTGAACATATCCACCACCTTGACCTTGTTCCCCACATAGTAGCCTTTGTATTTGGGGTTGGAAATCATGTTTGACATGGTGGAGTGGGCAATTTTTTTGCCGTTTCGGTTGCGGTATCCCTTTTCCCAGAAAATCGTCTCGATTTGCTTCATGGAGTATTCGCCCGTGGCGTAAAGCTCGAACAGTTCCCTCACCATGGGGGCCTGTTCCTCGTCGATGACCAGATGCTTGTTGTTCTTGCGGTAGCCAAAGATGTTGTTGTTCCCCAACACCACGTTGGACTTGATGGCCTGCTGATGGCCAAATTTGACCCGGCTGGACAGCTTCCGCAGCTCGTCCTGGGCGATGCTGGACATAATGGAGAGCCGCAGCTCGGAGTCCTCGTCAAAGGTGTTGATGTTGTCATTCTGGAAAAAGACCCCCACGCCATACCCCAGCAGCTGGCGGGTGTACTGGATGGAGTCCAGCGTGTTTCTGGCGAAACGGGAGATCTCCTTGGTGATGACCAGGTCAAATTTCCCTTCGGCGGCGTCCTCCACCATACGGTTGAAGTTTTCCCGGCGCTTCGTGGAGATGCCGGACAGCCCCTCGTCGATGTACCCCGAAACGAAGGTCCATTCTCTGTTCTGGCGGATCAGGTTCTCATAATAGGTGATCTGGTTGCCCAGCGAGTTGAGCTGTTCGTCAGATTCCGAGGAAACACGGGCGTAATAGGTGACCCGAAGGGGAATATCATAAATCGACTTGGTGCGGAGCATTTGACGGATGCTGTGTATATCCATATTGTTGTCCTCCTATCCAAAAGATTCGTTATATCATGTTCTATTGAAACTATATCACGGCCTGTTGTCTTTTTCAACAGGAAATTCAGGCAACACTGCATGATGCAGCGTTGCCTGAACAAGAGGCGGCAGGAGTGACCTCCCGCCGCCTGTATATGCTTATCGCTCCATAGAAGCGGCGCGCGCTTTAATGGCGACACGCATTCTGTTGCGCTCCTCCTCTGTGATGACGCCCTTGTCATACAGGGTGTCATTGTAATAGGTCAGCCAGAGGCGCTGGATCACGCTCTCCTTTTTCTGCTCGGTCATTTCCTTCTTGTTTTCCTCCATAAAATTCCTCCTTTGTCCTTTTGGTAAGTGTTCCCTTATTCGCGCTCATTATGCTTTCTCCTTTCTGCCGGCTGCTCCGGCGCATACTGTTCCAATACTTCCTGCGGGATGCGGTCAAGGATCTCCACCGCCTGAGCGTAGTCCCGTTCCATTTGCAGGACCTGCATCTGCCGGAGGACACTCTCCCTGCCCTGCTCAGTGAGGGCGGCGTTCGCCTCTTTCAGCCCTGCGTTCTCCGTCCTCAGGTCGTCAAAACCTCGGCGGTAAGTGTCCAGTTCGCTACGCATTTTCGTTACGGCGGGCAGATACCGATCCAGCAGCACACACAGCTCCTTCGACTTGGCTCTGGCGTTCAGCGGAGTGATACTCTCGATGATCTCCTGAATCTTCCTGCGCTGCTTCAACAGCCGGGTCATCTGCTTGTAAAGCTGGGGTGGAATGTGCTCCCGTCCGGTCTGGCTGGCGCTCTCGCCCCGCTCCAGCTCCGGGTATTTGCGGACCATGTGGCTCCAGAACTCGTCCTGCCACCAGGTCAGCTTTTTCTTGTTGCCCACGATGTCCTTGGCGGACAGCCTGCCATCCTCTGTCAGCGGGACAAAAGAAAGGTGCATATGGGGCGTTTTCTCGTCCATATGCACCACGGCGGATAGAATGGTTTTGGGGTTCTGATGGGCCTGAATAAAGTCCAGGGCGTGCTGGAAGTAGGCTCTCACCTCTGCTTTTGACTTGCCCTTGAAAAACGACCGGCTGGCGGTGACCAGCGCCTCCACCACCCGAACGCTGTCCTTTCGGGTGCGGCACCCGGCCTCGGCAATTTGCCGCTCCGCTTCGGCGCGGTACTTTCGCTCTGGTGTGACCAGATGAAAGTTCAGGTGGCTGCGGCTTGTGTCCACATCAGGGTTACTGGCGTACTTCTCTTTGGTGCGCTCATTATGGGCCTCGATCCTGCTGATTTCCGGCCCTTTGTACTTGGCAAAGCGCAGGATGGCCTACTGCTTTTTCCCAGCCATTACCGCTACCCTCGCTTTCGCTGCCAGACCAATTCGTACCCCAGCACATCGGCAAGCTGTACGGCTTCCCGATACCGCAGGGACTCCCGCTGGAGCTTGTTGGATAGGTTGGACACGCTGTCCGACCAGTCGTACTCGTCGGCCAGCAGGTCAACGACTTCCTGCATGGTCATGCCCTGGCGTACGATGTACGCCTTGATTTCGTTTCGCATATCGGACTTCATACTGTAAAACCTCCATTCTTTCGTGAAATTTGTTCGTAAACTGGTGATGTCGGCTCACGGATTGGCAAAATAGTTTCTGTTCGTAATATTCGCTCCTTTTTCCCTCCATGAAGCCTCGCTTACAAGCGTGTCTGTTCCATTTTCCTGTTTCGAGTGGAATCTGCCGGAACCGCAGGAACTGTCGTAAACCCGTGAAGTTGCTTCACGGCCCGGTAAATCACGGAATTGAGAACCCTGTGCAGTTTGCCGTGAGCCTTTTCACGAATCTCACAACCATTGATTCAGGCCCCTGCATTTCAGCTTTCTGATGAGCCGGACATTCAGGACTGTCTGTCACACGGAATCCAAACCCGCTGTACGGTGTACGCTGTACGAGGGGCGTACACCGTACAGCGTACAGCAGAAAGAAACTCCACATGAAAACAGCCGGGGTCACTTCCCAGGAAGGAACTCCTCCCCCCCTCTGCCGCAGGATGCGGCGCTCTGTTCTCTGTTGTGCGTTCATTTCGCAAGCCTCCCTTCACAAGTTATGTGCAGGAAGAAAATACCAGGAGGCTCAGGCGAATCTTGCTTGTGTTTACTGAATTCCTTCATCTATTTAGACAATATGTAATGACCTCCGATTTGTAGAGACGTGGATTTACCTGTATAA
>JAJQAS010000060.1 GCA_021203685.1 Clostridiales bacterium
AGACCCAACATAGTGGGCCTTTCGATTGGAGCGGAAGACGAGGCTCGAACCCGCTTCCTTGCCCCGGAAAAGCGGAGCTTTTCCGGGTGCCGGTACCTCTGATTGCAAAAATCCGCCTGACCGGCGGATTTTGGGTGGAGGTATCGAGTTCGATCACTTCCACCAAGCAAAAGAGAAAGACCCAACATAGTGGGCCTTTCGATTGGAGCGGAAGACGAGGCTCGAACCCGCTTCCTTGCCCCGGAAAAGCGGAGCTTTTCCGGGTGCCGGTACCTCTGATTGCAAAAATCCGCCTGACCGGCGGATTTTGGGTGGAGGTATCGAGTTCGATCACTTCCACCAAGCAAAAGAGAAAGACCCAACATAGTGGGCCTTTCGATTGGAGCGGAAGACGAGGCTCGAACTCGCTACCTCCACCTTGGCAAGGTGGCGCTCTACCAGATGAGCTACTCCCGCGGAACGAAGAATAGTTTATCACAAAACGCGGAAAAGTCAAGAGCAAATTTTCATTTTTTCCACAGGCAGCGCCGGAGGCGGTTGGTTCCGCCTCCGGCGCGTTGGTTTTAGCTGGTGGGTTCCTGCTGGGGCACAGGCCGCAGCACCACGGCGGTGCGGCTGGGCAGGTACAGCTTCAGGTGGCTGCCCTCCACGCCGGGGACGAAGGAGGAATAGCGCTCGTGGTCGATGCGGCCCTGGCCGCCGTATTTCCAGTCATCGCTGCAAAGGGCCACCTCGTAGTCGTGGGGCTGGGATACGGGGACCATATAGTCGGTGAAGGACTGGGTGGGGTGGAAGTTGAACACAAAGAGCAGGTTGTTCCGCTCAAAGGCCAGCACGTGGTCGCCCACGTTGACCCATTTCAGGTCGGCCATACCCTGGTCGAAGATGCGGTAGCGTTTGGTGACGGCGACCATGTCGCGGTCGAACTCGCCCAGCCACTGGTACTTCAAAAAACCGTTGTCCAGCAGACTCCACTGGCGGCGGCAATACTGGAAGCTCCAGCCGTTGCCCTCCCGGGGGAAGTCGATCCATTCGGGGTGGCCGAACTCGTTGCCCATGAAGTTCAGGTAGCCCTCCCCGCCGCCGCCGATGGTCAACAGGCGGATTATCTTGTGCAGGGCGATGGCCCGGTCGATGACCAGGGTGTGACAGTCCTTGTTCATGTCGGTGTACATGGCGGCGTCCGCCAGCCGGAAGATCATGGTCTTGTCGCCCACCAGGGCCTGGTCATGGCTCTCCACATAGGCGATGGTCTTTTCACCAGGGCGGCGCAGGCACATGGAGCCCCAAATCTGCTGGAGGTCCCAGGCGTCGTCGGACTGCTCCTTCACCAGCTTGATCCACATGTCCGGCAGTCCCATGCCCAGGCGGTAGTCGAAGCCGATCCCGCCGTCCTGGATAGGCAGGCACATCCCCGGCATACCGGACATATCCTCCGCGATAGTGACTGCGTGGGGGTTCACCTGGCGAATCAGCTCGTTGGCCAGCTGGAGGTAGGTGATGGCCTGGGTGTCGGTGTTCAGGGAGAAATATTTGTCGTTGCTGTTGAAG
Source organism: Clostridiales bacterium (assembly GCA_021203685.1). Classification (GTDB taxonomy): domain Bacteria; phylum Bacillota; class Clostridia; order Oscillospirales; family Oscillospiraceae; genus Onthomonas. The sequence goes on from JAJQAS010000060.1 coordinate 1,552, forward strand.
TCGGTGCCCAGGCCGTGGTCCAGGTAGAGCATGGAGGTGACGCCGTCGAACCGGAAGCCGTCGAAGTGGTATTCGGTCATCCAGAATTTCAGGTTGGACAGCAGGAAGTGCAGCACCTCGTTGCGGTCATAGTTGAAGCACTTGGTGCCCCAGGCGGGGTGCTCCCCTCGCTGGCCGGGGTGGAAAAACTGCTCGGTGGTGCCGTCGAAGAGGTTGATGCCCTCGGCGGTGTTCTTGACGGCGTGGGAGTGGACCACGTCCAGCAGCACCCGCAGCCCCATTGAGTGGGCCTTGTTGACCAGGTATTTCAGGTCCTCCGGCAGACCGAACCAGCTGGAGGCAGCGTAAAAGCTGGACACCTGGTAGCCAAAGGAGCCGTAATAGGGGTGCTCCATAATGGCCATCAACTGGATGGTGTTGTAGCCCGCCTTTTTGATGCGGGGCAGCGTTTTTTCCGCGAACTCCCGGTAGGTGCCGACCCGCTCTTCCTCCTGGGCCATGCCCACATGGGCCTCGTAGATATAGAGGGGCGCGTCCAGGTGGAATCCATAGTCCGTCCAGGGGAACTGGGGCCGGTCGTCCCAGACCTCGCAGCACCACTGGTAGTTTTTTTCGTCCTGCACCACCCGCCGGGCGTAGAGGGGGATGTGCTCAGTGAGGGCGTCGCCGTTTTTCACCACTGTCTTGACTTTGCTGCCGTTGTGGATGGCCTCCGACTGCAGCCTGATCTCCCAGGTGCCAAAATAGGGGTCGATCTTCTCCATGGGGTGGCTGGTCTTGTTCCAGCCGTTGAAGTCGCCCTCCAGATAGAGCTGATCCGCCCCGGGCGCCCACTCCCGGTAGACCCAGCCGTCCTCCAGGTGGTGGAAGCCGAAGTACAGATAGGCGTTGGCGAACTCGTTCAGGGTGCGGCCATCGCCCACCAGCTGGTCTTTTTTGCGATAATAGTTGTCCATCCGCAGCTGGATATCCCCTTCAAAGGGCTTCAGCTGGGGGTTCAGTTCGAGAATACGGTACATGGGAAAACTCCTTTCGTTGGAACAGGTCCCGGAAAAGCTTCCTGGCCGACAGAGAAAAACGCAGGGTGTTCATCTGTTATTTTACCAGTCTCCGGCGAAATTTACAATAGGATTTTAGCACTTTTGAAAAATTGCCCAAAGCTGCCCCTCCGCCCCGCTGTTTCTTTGCAAAACCCTTCGCCCTGTGTTGACAAAAAAGGAGATTTCATATATAATGATGGTGCTGTCACGAAACGATGGTTGACAGCTGTTTTTTTATTCACACAATTTCGCACCGCACCGCGTTAAAGTGTGAAACCAAAGACTGTTCTGACGGCAGACCGCCGCCTGAGAAATGGAGAGAGACCCCTATGAAAAACATTGTACTCATTGGCATGATGGGCAGCGGCAAGACCACCTGCGGTCTGCTGCTCAGCGAAAAGCTCGGCCGCACCCTGGTGGATGCCGACGTGACCATCCAGACCCGGGAGAACCGCACCACCTCGGAGATCTTCGCCACCGACGGCGAAGGCTATTACCGGGATTTGGAGACCGCCCTCTGCCACGAGCTGGAACGCCTGGACGACCTGGTCATCGCCACCGGCGGCGGGATGATCATGCGGGAGGAGAACGTCAAGGCCCTGCGCAGCAACGGCGTGGTGTTCCTGCTCAACCGCCCGGTGGACGAGATCTTTGACGGCGAGGACCTGGCGGACCGCCCCCTGGCCCAGAACGGCAAACAGGACTTCATCGACCGCTTCGAAGCCCGGAAGCCCTATTACTTCGGCGCGGCCGACGAGGTCATCACCAACTTCGCCTCCCCGGAAGTCACCGTGGGCGAAATTTTAGAGCGGATGAAGAAGTATCAGTGACCCTTTTCCCCGCCCTGTCCGCAATTACATCCCTGCCATCTTCACCCGCCCGGAGGCCCATCCCCGGGCGGGTTGCTTTGTCAAAACGGGTGTTCTGTGGTAAATCTACGACCGGAAAATGTGGACAGAATGTGAATAATGCAGGTTATCCGCCAAAATGCGTCCGTTTTGAATTGACTTTCTGTCCGCACTTTATTATAATAAAGCGTAGCGGCGTTGGGGCTTTGGGGTCCCCCATGGCCTTGCGGAAATTTCCCGGGAAAGATTCTTGCCGCCGCAGCAGGTAAAATCAGTACAGGTTTCAGAACAAAACAGGTACTTTGGGGCAGCGATGCCCCAAAAGTTGCGCCCGAAGGAGGACAGAACGACGTTCTGCGTCTCCTGCGGGCGCTGTTGTTCCCACGGTGAAAGATCAGGAGGTTTGTTATGTTTGAAGTGTTGGTTTGTATGGAGTCGAATGGGGACTGTAAACGGCAGATGGCGGAGAAAATTTTGGCGCGGTTTCAGGCGCTGATCCGGGAAAACGATTTGACAGAGCAGGTGTCGGTGCAGCCCTCCCCCTGCCTGGGTCTTTGCAGGGCGGACGGGGCCACCGTCCAAATCGGAACGAACCTCTATACCGGTGTGACCCCGGCCAACGCGGACTATGTGTTCCGGGAATACGTGCTCCATCTCTTCCCCAAGCAGGGAAAAACCGGCGTTGGGTAGAAAATAGCGCACGATCACGCCACTGTTTCATCACTGAAATCTCTTGACTAATAGCAAAAATTGATTTATTCTATAGGCGTAAAAAGGGTTTGCAGTTGACAGGGAGAGAGACGAAACATGACGCTGAATCAAATCATCTATTTTGAAAAGACGGCGGAGCGGATGCACATGGCCAGCGCCGCTAAGGAACTGATGATCGCCCAGCCCAGCCTGAGTATGTCGCTGAGCAAGCTGGAGGACGAGCTGGGGGTCCCCCTGTTCGAGAAGCGGGGCCGGGGCATTGCCCTGACCGCCGAGGGGGAGGTGTTCCTCTACCACGCCCGGCAGATCATCCGGGACGTGGACGCCGCCACCCGGGAGATGAAACGCCTGAAAGACCAGGCGGAGGACACGCTGACCATCGCCTACATCAACCCATTGTCAGAGCACTTTCTGCCCCGGCTGTTCCGGGCGTTCCAGGCCACGGGCCGGGCCTCCACCGCCCATTTGAAGTCGGTGGAGATGGACACCGGCGAGATCATCCAGGCGCTGCAAAACAACACCGTGGACCTGGCGTTCAGCTCCGTCATCGACGGGCACAGTGAGCTGACCCAGATCCCCATCCTCCGCCAGCCCCTGGCGCTCATCGTCCCCAAGGGCCACTGGATGGAGCGGAAGTACCGCCAGAAGGGCGCGCCCCTGGCGGGAACCGAGCTGAACGGGGTGCCAATGGTGACCTATTTTGACCGCTCCCCCATGCACAAGCCCATTATGGAGTACCTCCAGCAGCAGAACGTCCAGCCCGACCTGTGTCACTACGCCTGCAATGAACCGGCCATCGTCAACCTGGTGGCCGAGGGCATGGGAGTGGCCATCCTGGCCAAGGTGGACCACCTGCCCTGGGACCGCATCACGGAGGTGCCCCTGGAGGGCCTGACCAGCAGCCGGGACATCTTCCTGACCTACCGCACCAACCGGAAGCTGTTCCGCACCGCCCGGCAGATGGTGCAGTTCGTCCAACAGAAGTATCGGTTGGAGTGACAAACAAGTTCGCGCTTACCTTTCATACCCCAAAACGCCCCCCGGATGCACTCCAGGGGGCGTTTTTCACACTTTTATTCCTCCGGTTCCAGCGCGGGGGCCGCCGGATCAGCGGTTGGCGCAGGTTCCTCCGGCTCCGCCTGTTTGGCGGTGGCCTTGTAGCGTTTGATCTTCCGGGTGGAGGTCTTTTCAAACTCCTTGTCCCGGATCTTCAGCCGCTGAATGTGCTTGTAGCTGGGAAGGGAGGCGTTGAGCTTGTCGATCTGCTTCTGGATGCGCCGCACCAGTTCCTTCCGGTTCAGGCCGGTCTCCGGGTCGGGGTAGACCTCGGCGGTGATGGCGTTTTCGTCGGCGTAGACCACCACTTCCTGCACCTCGTCGATGCGCTCCACATACTGCTCGATTTCCTCCGGGGAGACGTTTTCCCCGTTGGAGAGGATGATGACGCTCTTTTTCCGCCCGGTGATGAAGAGGAACCCCTCCTCGTTCAGGTAGCCCAGGTCGCCGGTGTGGAACCAACCCTCGCTGTCGATGACCTCGCCGGTGGCCTCGGGGTCGTGGTAATAGCCCAGCATGACGTTGGGGCCTTTGACCGCCACCTCGCCCCGTCCCTTGTCGTCCGGGTCCACGATTTTCAGCTCAATGTTGGGCATGGGCATTCCCACAGAACCGGCCAGGTTGTGGTGGTTCCGGTTGGCCGACAGCACGGGGGAGCACTCGGTAATGCCGTAGCCGTTGATGAGGTCAACGCCCAAGCTGCGGAACTCCTTCACGAAGCGGGGGTCCAGCGGCGCGCCGCCGCAAATCATGGTGTGGAGCTGGCCGCCGAACTTGCTGTGGACGGAGTCAAACAGCTTGCGGCGGCGGTCGATGCCCAGCCGGAGCAGGGCATCGCTGGCGGTCATGCCCCGGCGGAGGGTCTTGGCCTGGCCTTGCTTCTCGGCGGTGCGCCAGATGGTCTTGGAGAAGGTCTCCACAAACAGGGGTACCAGCACCAGAATGGTGGGCTTTGCCAGGGGAATTTCCCGCATGAAGTTGGACAGGCTGGAGCAGATGAACACCGGCATATTGCAGAAGAAGGGCACCATCAGCCCCACCACCAGGCCGAAGGCGTGGGTAAAGGGCAGCACCGACATGGTGGAGCCGGTGGGGTCGAAGAGCTGCAGCATCCCGGTGATGTCGCTGGTCATGTTGCGCTGGGAAATCATGACGCCCTTGCTGAACCCGGTGGAGCCGGAGGTGAAAAAGATGCAGGAAAGGGCGTCCGGGTCCACTGTCACCCGGTCGTAGTGCTTTTTGCCCTTGTCCAGGGCCTTATACCCGGCGGCCAGCCACTTGTTCATGTGACTCAGGGAGTAATAGCGGCGTTTGCGGCCATATTTGGCCTTGCAGAACCGGGCGGCGCTCTCGCAGGCCTCGCTGGTGACAACAATCTCCGCGTCGCTCTGGAACACCAGGGTGGCGGCCTCCGCGTCAGTGGAGTCCTTGGAGATCAGCACCGCTACGTTGCCGGTGGTGACGATGGCGAAGTAGGCCACCAGCCAGTGGTAAGAGTTCTCGCTGATGAGGGCGATCTTCCGGCCGACCGTGTAGTGCTTGAGCAAAAAGGTCCCCAGAGCGCGGACATCCTGGTAGAACTGGCCATAGGTGCGCTCCACCATGGCCTTGCGGCCCACCATGTAGCGGAAGGCGGGTTCATCGGGGCAGGCCAGGGCTTTTTGCTCCAGCAGTTGGCGCAGGTCGGTCAGCTCCCGCGCCGGGTAGAGTGGATAGGCGGCATTTTTCATTCGCAATTTCTCCTTTTGTAAATGATTCCTTTCATTTCTACAAACATTTTATAGGAACGGGTCAAAAATTGCAAGCACTGTTTTTCTGACCCGTAGTCAGTTTTCCCAAAGAGGAAACAAAACGAATTGATTCGCGTGCCATACCAACAAAATAACCGCAAAAACGCCACAAAACAAGCAAAAACAGGGCAGACAAAAATTATCCGCCCTGTTTTCATGCAAAATAGTCGCTCAGTTGGACGAGCCCTGGTCCTCCTGCTCGCGCTTTTGCGCGTACCGCTGGAGCAGGTTCGCCGCGCTGCCGCGCAGCTGGTTGGTGGCGTAGGACAGGTTCTGGTAGTCCTCGTCTTTGAGCTTTTCGATTTTCTTGTTGAGGATCTTTTCCACGGCGGCCATGTCGTTCTTGACCCGCTTCTGTTCCCCCCGGTCAAGTTCCTTGCCGCAGACGGTCAGTGCCGCCTTGCACTCGTTGACCAGCGACTCCGCCTCGTTCCGGGCCTCCAACGTCTGCTTCCGGGCGGCGTCCTGGGCGGCGTACTCCTGGGCGTCCCGGATGGCCCGCTGGATCTCATCCTCCGGCAGGTTGGAGCTGGAGGCAATGGTGATCTCCTGGGCGCGGCCGGTGCCCAGGTCTTTTGCGCTGACCTTCAAAATGCCGTTGGTGTCCAGGTCGAAGGTGACTTCGATTTGGGGGACGCCCCTGGGCGCCCGCTTGATGCCGGTGAGCCGAAACTTGCCGATGGTCTTGTTGTCCCGGGCCATGGGCCGCTCTCCCTGGAGGACGTGAATTTCCACCATGGTCTGGTAGTTGGCGGCGGTGGTGAAGATTTGGGAGTAGTGGACGGGCAGAGTGGAGTTGCGCTCGATGAGCCGGGTGGCCACGCCGCCCACCGTCTCGATGGACAGGGAGAGGGGCGTCACGTCCAGCAGCAAAATCTCCTGCCCGGCTACGGAGGAGGACATCCCGTTTCCGGCGTTCCCGGCGATGAGAGAGCCCTCCAGCGTGCCGCCCTGGATGGCGGCGCCCATGGCCACGCACTCGTCCGGATTCAGCCCCTTGCTGGGCATTATCCCCACCAGAGAGCGGACGTGGTCCCGAACGGCGGGGATGCGGGTGGAGCCGCCCACCAGCAGCACCCGCCCCAGCTGGGAGACGGACAGCCCGGCGTCGTTGAGAGCGGTCTGCACCGGCATGGTGGTGCGCTCCACCAGGTCATGGGTCAGCTGTTCAAAGACGGCCCGGGTGACGGTGATATCCATATGCAGGGGACCGGAGCGCCCCTGGGCCAGGAAGGGCAGGTTGACATTGGCGGAGGTGGAGGCGGAAAGCTCCTTTTTGGCCTTTTCCGCCGCCTCCCGCACCCGCTGGAGGGCCATGGGGTCCTTGGCGATGTTGTACTTCGTCTGCTGCTTGAACTCGCTGACCAGATAGTTGGTCAGCCGCTGGTCGAAGTCGTCCCCGCCCAGATGATTGTCGCCGCAGGTGGACAGCACCTCGATGACGCCGTCCCCGATCTCGATGATGGACACGTCGAAGGTGCCGCCGCC
>JAJQAS010000076.1 GCA_021203685.1 Clostridiales bacterium
ACATGGCCCAGCGCAGAGGCGAGACGGAAAACACTTCCGAAGCGTAACACAACCAACTCTCCCAGGCGGGGACTCCCGTCTGGGAGCCTCTGAACAGGATTCAACCGAAGGGAGCGTTCGGGAGGCCACCAACGGCGTGGCGGCCTGCATTGCCGAGGACATCCCGGTGAAGGGGCACCTCAACTGGAGCCTGCTGGACAACTTTGAGTGGCAGAAGGACTGCGGTATGACCTTTGGGCTGATCGCCGTGGAACGGAAAAACCAGATGCGGATCATCAAGTCCAGTCTGGCGTATCTCGGCAGTCGAAAAGAACTGTTTCGCGGTCTATGGGACTGCCTGATCTGTGAGAGGAAAACAAAAGGAACGACTAAATCGTCATTTCAGGAAGATTAGGAGGAGATTCTATGACAAGAACAGCGTTCTGTCAGGGCTGGACATTCGGAAAGGCCGGAGAGACCGCGCTGACCCCGGTGTGTCTGCCCCACGACGCCATGCAGACGGAGACCCGGCGGGCGGACGCGCCCTCCGGAAGCGGCGGCGGGTACTATCCCGGCGGCAGCTATGTCTACGAAAAGACCTTCACCGCGCCCCCCGAATGGGCGGAGCAGGAGGTCATGGTGGAGTTCGAGGGGGTTTACCCCACTGCGAAGGTGTTTTTGAACGGGACAGAGATCGGCGGCTGCGCCTACGGCTATGACCTGTTCCGGGTGGCGCTGCGGGGGCTGATTTACGGCGGCGAGAACACCCTGCGGGTGGAGGCGGACAACAGCGAGACCCCCAACAGCCGCTGGTACAGCGGCGCGGGCATCTACCGCCCGGCGTGGCTGCTGACCATGAACCGGGAACACATTCTGCCCGACGGCGTGCGGGTCACCACGGTCTCCTATGACCCGGCGGTCATCCATGTGGAAGTGGAAACGACGCTGGGAGAGACTTCCGGGGCGGAGATTTTAGTGGAGGTTTTGTACCAGGGAGAGGTCATCGTCCAAGGCGCTGGCTGTTCGCTGGACATCCCCATCCCCGACGCGAAGCTCTGGGACGAGCGGCACCCCGACCTCTACCAGTGCGCCGTTACACTGCGGAAAAACGGCGAAACGCTGGACACCCAGACCGTCAGCTTCGGCATCCGCAAAATCGAGTGGTCCCCCAAAGGCTTTTTCGTCAACGGCAGGAGCGTCCTCCTGAAGGGCGGCTGTGTCCACCACGACAACGGCATTTTGGGGGCGCGAAGCTACGACAAATCGGAGTGGCGGCGCGTTGCAAAGCTGAAAAAGGCGGGCTTCAACGCCATTCGCTCCTCCCACAACCCGGCCTGCCGCGCCATGCTGGAGGCCTGCGATGCCCTGGGCGTCTACGTGATGGACGAGCTTTGGGATATGTGGGACAAATCCAAGACGGAATTTGACTATTCCGGGCGGTTTCTCGAACATTACGAGGGCGATATTGAGGCCATCGCGGCCAAGGACTACAACCACCCCTCGGTGGTGCTGTACTCCATCGGCAACGAAGTGACCGAACCGGCCAAGCCGGAGGGGGTCGCGCTGGCGGGGAAACTCTGCGGCAAAATGCGCCAGGCAGACCCCACCCGCCCGGTGACGGCGGGCATCAACCTGACGCTCCTGCTGCTGGCCACCATGGAGAACAACCCCCTGGCCGGAGGCGGCAGCGGGGCGGCCCCCTCTACCCAGGAGATGAACAGCACCGCCTACAACGCCATGGTCTCCATGATGGGCAACCGCATGACTCTGGCGGCGGCGCGGCCGGAGGCCGACGCCATTGCCTCCCCGGTGCTGGATCTGCTGGACGTCGCCGGGTACAACTACGCCGTCAGCCGCTACGCGGGAGAGGGGGAACAGCACCCGGACCGCATCGTGGTGGGCAGCGAGACCTACCCCTACGAACTGGCAAGGACCTGGCCGCTGGTGGAAAAATACCCTCACTTAATTGGCGACTTCATGTGGACCGCCTGGGACTACCTGGGCGAGGCCGGCATCGGTGGCTGGTCTTACGACCCGGAGGACATCGGGTTTGACAAGAAATATCCCTGGCTGCTGGCGAACGCGGGGGCCTTCGACATCCTGGGCAACGACAACGCGGAGGCGGGGCTGGCCTCTGTCGTCTGGGGAGCGCGGACTGTGCCGTATATCGGGGTCTGCCCGGTGAACCACCCCGGCGTGGTGCCCAGTCAGGCCATCTGGCGGGGCAGCAACGCCATGCCCTACTGGTCCTACCTGGGCTGCGACGGGAACAACACGGAGGTGGAGGTCTACACCACGGCCCCGGAGGTGGAGCTGTTCGTCAACGGGAAGTCCTGTGGGCGGAAGCAGCCCCAGGACGCGCTGGCCGTGTTCCATCTCCCCTATGAGCCGGGAGAACTGCGGGCGGTGGCCTACGGCGCGGACGGCGCGGTTGTGGCCGAGAGCAGCCTGCGCTCCGCCGACGCGCAGACCCAAATTACCATCACCCCGGAGGAACCCACCGCGAAGCGGGGCGACATCCTCTATCTGGACGTCTCTCTCACCGGGGCAAACGGCGAGATCGAGTGCAACCGGGACGCCCTGCTGACGGTGGACGTGACCGGCGGCGAGCTGCTGGCCTTCGGCAGCGCCGACCCCAAGACGGAGGAGACCTTCCTCAACCGGCAGCACACCACTTACTACGGCAGAGCCCAGGCGGTGGTCCGGTGCGCCCCGACTGCGGAGCGGCTGGTGGTGACCGTGACCGGCGTAGGACTGGCCGATGCCCAGGCAGTCCTGCCGGTGGAGTAAACACAGGCGCCGCCGCCCAGGAGGCACCATGGACACAAAAAATCTCGTCACACTGATTACCATTGCCGAAACCGGCAGCTTTCAAAGGGCGGCAGCGCAGCTAAACTATGCGCCGTCCACGGTCACGTCCCAAATACGTCAGCTGGAAACAGAGCTGTCCATTCGGCTGTTTGAAAAAGTCGGGCGAAAGATGGAGCTTACGCAGACAGGAAGAGAGGTTCTGCCATTGGTCAGGACCATCCTGAAAAATGTTGAGCAGATCCGCGACTACAAAGAGAATACCGCAGAAATCACGGGTACACTGCGGCTGGTCGCGCCGGACACGATTTTTGTCTATGTCATGCAGCCCATGCTCAAGGCAATCATGCAGAAAGCGCCTCAGGTGCAGCTGATTTTCAACTCGGTCCCATCAGACGAGGTCAGCCGGGCGATCGTGGAGCGGACGGCCGATATTGGTATTGACTGCGACAGGGAGCACTTTCCCGACGAGGTCCTGCACCCGGCAGGAAAGGCGTTCCAGGCGTGTTTGGTCGCCTCGCCGCTGCTCGCCCCGGCTGCGCGTGACTTTCTTTCCCCGCACCAGAAGAAACCGATCAGCATGATCCTGAACGAGCCAAACGCAAACTACCAGAAAGAGATCGCGGACTATTTTGAGAGAAAGGCAATCGTGCTGAATCACCACATGAAACTGCAAAGCATTGAAGCTGTCAAAAGAAGCGTCAGGGACAACCTGGGAATTGCCTATGTTCCGCGGTTTTCTGTGGAAGAGGAACTGGACAACGGCTCCCTGATCCGCCTGGCAACAGAGCTGGATGACAGGCTGTACGCCTCGGTGTGCGTGTTCCATAAAGACAGCTGGATCAGTCCGCAGATGGAATTGGCGTTCAGCATGATGCAGGTGAAAACGGATATCGGCTGCAGCAGGGACACGGACACGGGGTTTTGAAAGAAACAGAAGAGCAAAGGTCCAGGGAACTGCCGTTTCGGCAATTTCCCGGACCTTTGTGCAGAAAAAAGAACCGTCAATTATCTCCACATGACATGGACCCGCTGGCCAAGATGCCTCGCAGGCAGCGGAGGGCATGGGCTCCCATGGAAACGGGGCCAACCTCCCGTCAAAAGGCCGCCTTTCAGCCCGTCTCCGGCGTCATCCGCCCAGCGGGGCGACCTCCCGGACCGTCAGCACCCCCTCCGCCACGGTGAAGCGCACGTTCAGCCCCCCGAAGCCCAGCCCATAGACCCGTTCCGGGTCCTGCTGGTAGGAGGGGCGGGGGTCTTGGGCCAGCACGCCGGTCAGCGCCTCCCGCCGCTCCGGCGGCACCTGCTCCAGCAGAGCCTGGGGGAACACCACCTCCAGCTCCTGGGGGCGCTGGTTGCCCGTGAAGCCCCCCGCCGCGTCCGGGTGGCTGTCGGCGTAGGGAATGTAGGGCTTGATATCGAAAATGGGGGTGCCGTCCATCAGGTCGGCCCCCGTCACGTGGAGCACCGGCCCCAGGGCGGGGTCCAGCTCCACCCGCTCCAGCCCCACGGAGGACAGGCCAATGGCGTTGGGCCGGTAGGGGGAGCGGGTGGCGAACACCCCCATCCGGGCGTTGCCGCCCAGCCGGGGCGGGCGCACCGTGGGGGACCAGTCCGCCCGGACGGCCTGGGAGAACTGCCAGATGAGCCAAATGTGGGAAAAGCCCTCCAGCCCCCGCACCGCCTCCGCCACCCGGTACTCCGGCTCAAAGACGATGGTGGCTTTTAACGCCTCCACCAGGCCGCTCTGCCGGGGCACGCCGAACTTGCTGGCGAAGTCCGTGTGGATGCGGGCGATGATTTTCATTTCCGTCGTTTCCATCAGTAGTCCACCTTCACGAGACACAGGCCCTCCGGCGGGGCGGTGGGGCCTGCCAGCCGCCGGTCTCTGGCCTCCAAAATGTCCGCCATCTGCTCCGGGGCCATCCGGCCATAGCCTACCTCCAGCAGCGTCCCCACCAGAATGCGCACCATATTCTGCAAAAAACCGGTGCCGTGAACATTGAAATAGAGATAGCCCCCTTTGCGGACGATTTCGATGGTATCCACCGTGCGGACGGTGGATTTTTTCATCTTGGGGTTGCCGCAGAAGCTGCGGAAGTTGTGCTCCCCCTGGAGGATGGCCGCCGCCCGGCGCATGGCCTCCAGGTCGGGGGTGGTGTCCAGCCGGGTCACGTAGCGCCGGTGGAACACCGGCTTCACCGGCCCGTCAAAGCAGGTGTAGCAGTAGGTCTTGCCCACCGCCTTATAGCGGGCGTGGAACCGGGGAGCGGCCTCCCGCACCTCCTTCACGGCGATGTCGTCGGGGAGGTAGCGGTTCAGGTAGTCCCGGATCTCCTCCGGGGAGCGCTGGGTCTCCGCCTGGAAGCTGGCTACCATCCCTTTGGCGTGGACGCCCGCGTCGGTGCACCCCGCGCCGATGACCTCCACCTGCGCCCCGCACATCCGCGCCAGCACGGCCTCCAACTTGCCCTGGATGGTGTCCCTGCCGGGCTGGTGCTCCCAGCCGTAGTAGCGGGTGCCGTCGTACATCAGGGTCATTTTGTAATTCTTCACGGTGGTTCCTCCAAAGAACGGTCTCTGTCAACAAAACAGGGGAAAAGTACCCGCAGCGAAAACGCAGGTGCTTTTCCCCTTTATTCTAGGCTATGATTCGGTTGTTTGCAAGGTTATTTGCTGATTTTCACGTTCTTGGTGCTGCTCCAAGCGGAGTAATACTTGGTGCCGGAGACAGTCTTGTAAACCCGCACCCGCACGTAATATTTCGACCCCTTGGTCAGGCTGGTGATGGTCTTGCTGACCGTCTTGTAGCTGCTGACCGTCACGGTCTTGCAGCTGGAGAAGTCGCTGCTGGTGGAATACTGGATCTGGTAGCCGGTGGCCTTGGTGTTCTTGCCCCATTTGACGGTCATCTTTTTGGTCTTGACGTTTTTCAGGCTGGAAATGCTGACCCCGGAGACGTAATAAGTGGTCTTGGTGGCGGACGCGGCGCTCTGGGTGGAGCCATAGTAGGCGTAGATTTTGTACTGGTACTTGGCGCCGTTGGTCTTGGCCCCGGTGTCGGTGTAGCTGACGGTGCTGCCGCTGGTGATCTTCTTCACCTGCTTACCGTTGCAGTAAATGTAATAGCCGCTGGCCCCGGTGACCTTGCTCCACTTGACGGTGATTCCCTTGGAGGTGTTGGTCAGGCTGGAGATGGTAGTACTGTTCAGCTTGACGGTGATTTTCACCGCTTTGGTGGCCGAGTTGTAGTTGCTGTTCCCCGCCGCCTTGACGGTGACGGTCACAGTGCCGGGCTTCTTACCGGTGACAACGCCGGAGCTGCTGACAGTGGCGATGGAGGTATCAGAGGAGCTATAGGTGATGGTCCCCGTGCCCTTGCCGGTGACGGTGGTGGTTTTGCCGGCGTAGATGCTGGTGGCGGCGGCGGTGGCGGTGACGGTCTGGCTGGCCTTGTTGATGGTGAACTTGCCGGTGGCGGTTCCGGTGTAATTGCCCTTGCCGGTGACGGTCACGGTGGCGGTGCCCGCGTTGGTGTTGTTGCTGTAGGAGACGGTGTAATTGCTGCTGGACAGGGTGGCGGAGCCGTTCTTCACCGTGGCAGTAGGCTGCTTCGCCTTGCCGTCATAGGTATAGCTGGTGGAGGAGAGGGTGACAGTATAACCGGAGATGCTGGCCTTGTTGATGGTGAAGGTGGCGTCAATGGAACCGGTGTAGTCGCCCGTGCCGACGATGGTAATAGCGTAAGAACCGGCAGCTAATAGGACATCGCTATATTCCACAGTAAAATCAACGCCCTCGGTCAGCGTGTTGCCGTCTTCGTCTGTCACGGTGACAGAGGGGGTCAAAGCAGAGCCAGTATAAGTGGCGCTGGCCACAGTGACCTTATAGTCGGAGAGGTCAACGGTCTCCTTCTCGCCGCAGGAGGTGCAGACGCCGTCCACAAAGGTGTGGCCGGTGGCGGGGATGGTCTCGGTGTAGCTGTCGCCGCAGGCGGAGCAGGTGTAGGTGGTGTATCCGTCCTCGGTGCAGGTGGCCTCGGTGACAACGGCCTCGTAGCTGTGGCCGGTGGCGGAGAGGGTCACGGTCTTTGTGTCGGTATAATCTACGCCGTCGAAGGTGGCGGTGGCGGTGTAGACCGTTTGCCCGTCTTCGGTGCAGGTGGCCGGGGTAGTGTGATGGATCACCTCTGCGGTCTCCGTCTCTGTGTTGTCGCAGCCTTCGTCCTCACAGGCAAAGATCGCTGTGGCGGAGCTGTAATCGTCAGCCCACTCGAAGGTAGGCGCGCCAAAGGTGTGACCGGTGGCGGGAATCAGTTCGATTTTTGTTTCCCCACAGACGGTGCAGGTGTGGAGCATTTCGCCGGGGTCGTCACAGGTGGCCTCTTTGGTCAGCACGCCCTCGTCCCAGCTGTGGCCGGTGGCAGTGACGATGACCGTCTCCCGGCTGAGCTCTTCCCCGCAGACGGTGCAGTAAACCACGTTGTCGTAGGAGCCGTCCTCGGTGCAGGTGGCGGCGACCTCGTTCTCGGTCACGGCTTCGCCCTCGGTGTGGCCGGTGGCGGAGATGGTTGCGGTCTGGGTGTCGGTGCAGGTCTGGCCGTCAAAGGTGACCGTGGCGGTATAGGTCTCCTCACCAGCGGTGGTGCAGGTGGCGGCGGTGGTGACAGCGGAGGTCACTGTGCAGTCCAGGGTGCGTGTGCTGTCTCCTGCCGTGCAGGTGAAGGTGGCGGTGGCGGAGCTGTAGTCCTCAGACCAGCTGAACGTGGGGCTGCCCCAGCTGTGGTCGCTGTCGCTGGTCAGCGTGTAATCGCTGGCTGCCATGGGGTAGGCTTCGTTGAACGAGTCAGTGGTATAATCGGACGACCGGAAATGATCCGTTTCGAAGTTGGCATCACACAGGAGGAAGAACTTGTAATAGTTATACTTCCTGTATACTGCGTCCCAGGTGGAATCCAGATTGTAGTAAACATCCCCCAGCTTGACGATGTTCCACCCGTGGGAGCCAGTGGTGCCCGCGCTGTTTGTAGCCGTTCCGGAGACATACCGGGCGTCGATGTCCGCCTCCAGTGCCATCCGGTAGAACAGTACCGCATATCCGTTACAGACGGCGGTCCCGTTAATGAGCGCGGCGTAGGCGGTGTATTTCAGCGTGTAGTCAGAATCGTCCAGGTTGTCATAGTCATAGGTGACGTTGTCGCAGATGTAGTCGTAAATGGCCTGAATTTTCTCGAAGTCACACTTGTCGTCCAGGTCCAGTTCTGCCATGACATCGTCCAGTTTGGCAGTGACTTCTGCCTCCTGCTCCGCCGTTGAGTAGTAAGTCATGGTAAAGGCGGATGTTACATAGGTGTAGCCATTCGAAGAGTAGTATGAGGTGGGGGCGCGCCAACCACCGTACTGGTGCAGCAGATAGTCGCCTTCCTCCGGATCTCCGGTGTGTTCCACTGCGATAGTGGCAATTTGATAAGCAAAGGTACTATCATAATCGCCCTCATAACAATAGGAAATCGTGACGGTCTCAGTGCGATTCTTCATCCCTTCCCGGAGCTGCTCCGCCGCCTCCTCGATGGTGGTCGCGTACTCGACGTCAGAGGCGGCGCTGACCGTGGCGTCGCCCTCGTCTTCCGAGGGCTTGACCAGGTCGTCCTCGGTGATGATATCCGCGTACTCGGGATTGATGTAGGTG
>JAJQAS010000118.1 GCA_021203685.1 Clostridiales bacterium
AACGGCAACATGATCGAGCTGGTCATCTGCAACAACGACGACATGGCCGCCGGTGCCGTCCAGGCCCTCCAGGCCGCCGGTTATAACAACGGCGAAGGCACCACCACCATCCCCGTCTTCGGCGTTGATGCCACTGACACCGCCAAGGAACTGATTGCCAACGGCTACATGGTCGGCACCGTCGCTCAGTCCAACACCGGCTATGCCTATGGCCTGAAGTTCCTCATCGACCAGTCTGTCTCCGGCGCAACTCCTTCCGAGGCCGCCGCTGCCCTGGCCGCTGATACGTCCGATTACACCTTCACCCTGGCCGACGACATCGACTGCAAGGTCTACATGGCTTATTCCGCTTACACCGGAGAGTAATTTGCCAACGAATGCTGCTCTCTATGTGACCTGTATCATGTAAAGCAGAGCTGAAAGAGGGCTGCCGCTGTTTCAGTGGACAGCCCTCTTTTTGATAACAAAAACACAAAAAAGAAGAAAAGGAGGCTGTTAGATGGAACATTCCGATGTTTTGCTGGAGTTGAAGGACATCGTCAAAACCTTCCCCGGCGTCAAGGCACTGGACCACGCGCAGCTGCGTGTTCGGGCGGGCACGGTCCACGCTCTGATGGGGGAAAACGGCGCGGGCAAGTCCACCCTGATGAAATGCCTGTTCGGCATTTACCGGAAGGATGAGGGGACCATCCTGCTGGAAGGCAGAGAGGTGGAGTTCAAAACCACCAAGGAGGCCATGGAAAATGGCGTCGCCATGGTCCACCAGGAGCTGAACCAGGCGCTGAAGCGCTCCGTGCTGGACAACCTGTGGCTGGGCCGCTACCCCACCACTGGCATCATGGTCAACGAAAAGAAAATGCGCGAGGACACCCGGGCAATCTTCGACGAGCTGGAGATCGACGTGGATATGGATCAGAAGATGAGCGAGCTGCCCGTCTCCAAGCGCCAGATGGTGGAGATCGCCAAGGCAGTCTCCTATAACTCCAAGATCATTATCTTCGACGAGCCCACCTCCTCCCTGACCGAGGCCGAGGTAGAGCACCTGTTCAAGATCATCAACATGCTCCGGGACAGGGGCTGCGGCATCGTCTACATCTCCCATAAGATGGCGGAGATCCTCCGCATCTCCGACGAGGTCACCGTCATGCGAGACGGTCAGTGGGTGGCCACAGAACCTGCCGCTGAACTGGACAACGCCAAGCTCATCAAACTGATGGTGGGCCGCGAGCTGAGCAACCAGTTCCCTCCCAAGACCAACGAACCCGGCGAGGTGGTTCTGGAGGTGGAAGGGCTCACCGGTCAGTACAATATGCTCCGGGACGTGTCCTTCCAGGCCCGGAAGGGCGAGATTTTGGGCTTCGCCGGGCTGGACAGCAGCGGCCGTACCGAGACGCTGGAGTCCATCTTCGGCGTGGCAACACGGCACAGCGGCACCATCCGGCTCAACGGCAGGGAGGTCTCCAACAAGAACTCCAAGCAGTCCCTGGCGGCGGGCTTCGCCCTCGTGACTGAGGAGCGCCGGGCCACCGGTATCTTCGGCATTCGGAGCATTTTGGACAACACTGTCATCGCCAGCCTGAAAAAGTACCTGGTCCATGGCCTGTGGCTGGACAACAACGCCATGAAGAAGGCCACCCAATGGGGCATCGACGCCATGGCCACCAAAACGCCTTCCCAGGAGACGAAGATCCGTTCCCTGTCCGGCGGCAACCAGCAGAAGGTCATCCTGGCCCGGTGGCTGCTGACCAAGCCCGAGGTGCTGATGCTGGACGAACCCACCCGCGGCATCGACGTGGGCGCGAAATACGAAATTTACCAGCTCATCATCGACCAGGCCAAGGCCGGCACCACGGTGCTGATGGTGTCGTCGGAAATGCCGGAGCTGCTGGGCGTGTGTGACCGCATCGTGGTCATGAGCGGCGGCAGAGTGGCCGGCGAGGTAGACGCAAAGAACACCACCCAGGAGGAGATCCTGACGCTGGCCGCAAAATACGTATAAAGGGGGAGGCTACTACCATGAAAAATCCAATCAGATCGCTGCAGCAGACCAGCGCCCACTATAAGACCCTGGACGCCAAGGATCGCCGGTCGTTCATTGCGGATACCCTGCTGAACAACGCGATCTACATCATCCTGATCGTTTTTATCGTCTTTACTTACACCCAGAACCAGAAGATCATCTCGTCCAGCTCCATTATCAACATCCTCACCCTGACGGCGGCGAACCTGCCCATGGCACTGGGCATCGGCGGCTGTATCGTCCTGACGGGCACCGACCTGTCCGCCGGGCGGACGGTGGGCCTGACGGCAGCTGTCTCCGCCACGCTGCTCCAGTCGCTGACCACCACCAACAAGTTTTTTGAGGGCCTGGGCGAGCTGCCCATCCCCCTGGTGCTGCTGATCGCGCTGGCCATTGGCGGCCTGGTGGGCCTGGTCAACGGCTTCTTCGTGGCCAAATTCCAGCTGCACCCCTTCATCGTGACCCTGGCCACCCAGCTTATCGTCTACGGCGTCTGCCTGATGTACTATATGTCCAACGGCAACAACGGCCAGTCCATCTCCGGCCTGTCCGACGCTTACAAAAACTGCATCACCGGCAGCATCATCGGCAACCTGACCGGCATCGTCATCCCCAACTACGTCATATATGCGGTAATTGTGCTGATCATCATGTGGTTTATCTGGAATAAGACCACATTCGGCAAGAATATGTTTGCTGTCGGCTCCAACCCGGAGGCCGCCAACGTCTCCGGCGTCAACGTGTTCTTCACCACCATGATGGTCCACACCCTGGCGGGCGTCACCTACGGCTACACCGGCTTTATCGAGGCGGCCCGCATCGGCTCCAACACCGCCAACACCGGCATGAACTACGAGTGCGACGCCATTGCGGCCTGCGTCATCGGCGGTGTCTCCTTCGTCGGCGGCACCGGCACCATCGGCGGCGTGGTCCTGGGCGTGTTCCTGCTCCGCATCATCTTCGTGGGCCTGAACTTCCTTTCCGTCTCCGGCAATATGCAGTATATCATCAAGGGCGCCATCATTCTGCTGGCCTGCTCCATTGATATGCGGAAGTACCTGACCAGAAAGTGATATGAGCAGCCAGCGCAACCAACCCCCCGCCGGGGAGGAGAAGCCCGACCAGCCCCGCCGTTACGGGCTGTTCGGCGTCTCCGCCGGGGGCGGAATGTCGGAGGACCAGCGGAAGAGCATGGCCCGCTGGGCCACTGCCTTTGTGGTGGTCATGGCGGCAGCGTTCCTGATTCTGGTGGTCGCAGGCGCTGGAACCTCCGACGGCTTGACCGTCACCTTCGACAGCCAGGGCGGCAGCGAAGCGGTGTCCCAGTCCGTCCAGTACGGCGACACCGCAGAAGAGCCGGAAAACGTGGTCCGCGTGGGCTACACGCTGACCGGCTGGTCCCTGACCCCCGACGGGGCGGAGCTGTGGGACTTCTCCAGTGACATTGTGGAGGAAAACATCACCCTTTACGCGGTGTGGGAAGCCCAGTGACCCCCAAATACCAAACCCACAGGCGGCGAGTCCTCACGGCTCGCCGCCTTTTGGCGGCAGGTCGGGGCGTATTTTTTGCAAAAAGAACCCCCCGGCGGCGCCGGGGGGGGCGGGTGAGAGTCATACTGCATCGTCCAGCGGGTCGGCCACAGCCGGGGCCGAATAGACGGTGAAAGGGTCGATGTCGATACAGTTTGCCGGGTCATAGTGACCGGACAAATCCCAGGCCACGGTGTCGTTCAGCACGGTGAGCCGATCACGGAAGAAATCTTCGTCGCCAAGAGGTGCGAACACGCCGCCCCGCTCGATGTGGGGCTGCATATCGTAGCACCGGATGCTCCCATCGGTGAAGTAAGCGTAAACTGTCCGGTTTGTGCCCGGTACAGCCTGAACGACCACGGGGAAATAGGCGTCCATAAAAGCACCTCCTAGAGTGGGGTCACACGGTTCAGGGGCTGTTCGTTTCTTGCCAGCTCCCAGTTTTTCATCAGTTCGGGCCTGTGCAATTCATTCCAGGCCAGCACCAGTTTGAGCTGGCGGGAGGGCAAAGAGCCGCGAATCACGCAGCCGCTCAACACATCGACCAGTGCCCGATGACCGCTGTATTCGGCGTGAAAATGAGGCGGATGGTGGTCGTTATAATACATCGTGATTCTGATTCCGTAGAACAGGGATATTTCAGGCATTATCATTCATCCTTTCCTGTGTCCACCTGAATCAGGAGGAAGTTTCTTAATGAAAGTATAACACAGGAATACGATGAAAACAAGAGGGATCTGTTTATCGCCTCATGAATCCGACTCTCACAGCGCGGCCAGCGCCTTGCCCAGGGCTTCGCACTGGGCGGTCCCTTCATCGTCGGGGGTCTCAAAGACGGCCAGCCCCTGACCGGTGGCGAGGAGCGCGCCCGCGCCTTCGGCACGCTCGGCCCAATCCAGCATCCACTGGCCTTCGGCCCAGGCGTAGCTGCCAAAGAGGGCGACCTTGCGCCCGCTCAGGCTGCCTTCCAGCTCGGAGAAGAACGGCTCGAACTCGCTCTCCTCCAGCTGCTCGCTGCCCATGGCGGGGCAGCCCAGGGCCAGCAGGTCGTAGCCCAGGGCGGAGGCGGCGTCGGTCTCGCTGACCTGGAGCAGATCGGTCTCTACCCCGGCGTCGGTCAGGCCCTTTTGGACGGCCTGGGCCATTGCCTCTGTGTTTCCGGTCATGGACCAGTAAATAACGGCTGCTTTCATAATACATACACCTCGGTTTTTTATTTTAGCTTTTAGCTATTAGCTTTTAGTGCCTGACTTGTCGCTGGTCGCGCTTTATGAACGGTTCTTTTCACTTTTCGTTTTACGCGCTTCGCGTTCCGTCGGCAGTGCCTGGCTAACGGCTAACAGCCAATGGCTAATAGCTTATCTCAGCAGGCACGGAGGATGTCGTCCAGCTCCATGCCATGGCTGGCCTGTTCGATGACGCTGCTGCGGCTGTCCCGGTAGGCCCGGAAGAGCTGCTTGGCCCGGTTCACGTCGCCGTAGACCTTCCAGTCGCCGGTATACTTGCAGTTTTCTCCCTTGTTGGCGATGAAGCCCGTCACGTCGTCCAGGGGGTAGCCCAGGAACAGCCCGATCTCATGGGGGAAGCCGTCCCGCTGAAACCGCTGGCCCAGCAGGGTCAGCTTGGCTTCCAGAGGCAGCGCCTCCTGGTAGCCCATGCCCTGGAGATACCGGCGCAGCTCCGCCTGACTCAGGCACCGCCGCAGCGCGTCCGGGCAGTAGACCATCACCACAAGGAAACGGTCGTTTTCCTGCAGCAGCACCATATCGTACCCGTGGCGGCGCAGGGTGCTCTGGCACTCCGCCAGGTCCTGCCGCCAGTTCGGATATTTTTCCTTGTGCAGGGTGAAAATATTCGAGGGCTTCACCCGGCGCAGGGTGGGGGAGCAGTTTTGGTACAGGCACCACTTGAATTGTTCAGACATCGTGCATCATCCTTTCCGTTTAACCGGAGGGAGCAGGTCAAACTCCGGTTAGCATAGGATAACCAAAAGGGAGAAAAGAAACCGCGTTTCGCAGCGGCAATTGCTGGGGACTGACAGGAGCGTCCCTGGCAAGAGTTAGCATACACTAACTCGCCGGGATTGTCAAGAGGAAATTTGCCCACACGGCAAAAAATCCTCGTGTACAAGCGTCCAAAAATGGCCGGGACAGGGGAGGGGTTCCTTGTGATTTTGGACAGAGTTCACAGAATGTGAAAAAGATGGTTGACATTTGCGTTAGTTGATGCTAACATATCGAATGGAAGTTAGGGAAGCCTAACGTCCCGTTTCCTATTGGGAAAGAGCAAAGACCCGACAGCGACAAAAGAGACAAGGAGATGAATCGCTTATGCCGTTGACAATGGCAGAGACGGGCCAGGAAAAGCTCATCCGGCGGGTTGGCGGAAAGGCAGAGACCAGACAGTTTCTGGAGAACCTGGGGTTTGTCCCCGGTGCGCTGGTCACCGTGGTCTCTGAGCTCGGCGGCAACCTGATCGTCAAAATCAAGGAGTCCCGGGTGGCTATCAGCCGGGAAATGGCGATGAAAATTATTGTTTAGGGGGATGAACACAATGAAAACCATGAAAGAGGCCAAGGTAGGGGAGACCCTGAAAGTGACCAAGATCACCGGCACCGGCGCAGTGAAGCGCCGCATTATGGACATGGGCATCACCAAGGGCGTGGAGATCTACGTCCGCAAGGTCGCCCCGCTGGGCGACCCGGTGGAGATCACCGTCCGGGGCTATGAACTGTCTCTGCGGAAAGAGGACGCGGAGATGATCCAGGTCCAGTGAGCAGACCCATTACGGCCGTCAGGCCGTAAAAAAAGCACCATGTGTTAGGAAACGCTAACGTGGGTTAGCAAAAACGAACAAATTTATCGATCAAACCTAGAAAAGAGGGAAGCAGTTATGAGTATCAAGATTGCCCTTGCCGGCAACCCCAACTGCGGCAAGACTACACTGTTTAACGCGCTGACCGGCTCCAACCAGTTCGTGGGCAACTGGCCCGGCGTCACCGTGGAGAAGAAGGAAGGCACCCTGAAAGGCCATAAGGATGTGGCCATCATGGACCTGCCTGGTATCTACTCCCTTTCTCCCTATACGCTGGAGGAGGTCGTGGCCCGGAACTATCTAATCGACGAGCGGCCCGACGCCATTTTGAACATCATCGACGGCACCAACCTGGAGCGGAACCTGTACCTGACCACCCAACTGGTGGAGCTGGGCATCCCCGTGGTGGTGGCCGTCAACATGATGGACATGGTGGAGAAGTCCGGCGACGCCATTAACAGCCAGCGCCTGGCCAAAGACCTGGGCGTGGAGGTCATCGAAATTTCCGCCCTGAAGGGCACCAACGTCATGGAGGCCGCCGAGGCCGCCGTCAAGGTGGCGGAGTCCGGTGTCAGGACCGAGCCCAAGCACCGCTTCAGCGGCAGCGTGGAGCACGCCCTGGCCCACATCGAGGAGCTGCTGCTCCACAACCTGCCCGCCGAGCAGCAGCGGTGGTTCGCCATCAAGCTCTTTGAGCGGGACGAAAAGGTCATCGAGAAGCTGGGCGTCTCCCAGGCCAACCTGGCCCACATCGAGAAGGACATCCAATCCTGCGAGGAGGAGATGGACGATGACGCGGAGTCCATCATCACCGCCGAGCGGTACAACTACATCGGCTCCATCATCAACGACAGCCTGAAAAAGAGCAGCAAGGAGAAGCTGAGCACCTCCGACAAGATCGACAAGATCGTCACCAACCGGATTTTGGCCCTGCCTATCTTCGCGCTGGTCATGTTCCTGGTCTACTATGTCTCCGTCACCACCGTGGGCACCTGGGCTACCGACTGGGCCAACGACGGCGTGTTTGGCGACGGCTGGCACTTCGCCTGGATCGGTGACAGCGCCTATTGCGACGCCGCCGACGAGTACGGCGAGGCCACCAACGCCATCGACGCCTTCATCGAACTGGGCGGCGAGGACGCCGACGCCCTGGCCGACGCGCTGGACGCGGAGTCCGAGAGCTTTGACGCGGACGAGGCCCTGACCGCCCTGACCGCCTTTGCCGCGCAGTACAGCGAGACCGACACCGCCACCATCGTGCTGGAGGACGAGGAGACGCTGGACACCGAAGAAGCCACCTACACCGGGGCCGATTTGGCTGCCGCTGTGGAGGTCTACGAGGAGTACGGCTGTGAAGAGCCTGACCCCGCCAGCTACGGTATCTGGGTCCCCGGTATCCCCGTGCTGCTGGGCGACCTGCTGGACTCCATCGGCGTGGCCCCCTGGCTGGAGGGCCTGATTTTGGACGGCATTGTGGCCGGCTGCGGCGCGGTGCTGGGCTTCGTGCCTCAGATGCTGGTGCTGTTCATCTTCCTGGCCTTCCTGGAATCCTGCGGCTACATGGCCCGTATCGCGTTCATCATGGACCGGGTGTTCCGGCGGTTCGGCCTTTCCGGTAAGTCCTTCATCCCCATCCTCATCGGCACCGGTTGCGGCGTGCCCGGCATCATGGCCTCCCGTACCATCGAGAACGAGCGGGACCGCAAGATGACCATCATGACAACCACCTTCATCCCCTGCGGCGCAAAGCTGCCCTTCATCGCCATGGTCGCGGGCGCCATCTTCGGCGGCGCGGCATGGGTGGCCCCCTCCGCCTACTTCCTGGGCATCGCCGCCATCATCTGCTCCGGTATCATCCTGAAAAAGACCAAGCTGTTCATCGGCGACCCGGCCCCCTTCGTCATGGAGCTGCCCCCCTACCACATGCCCACCGTGGGCAATGTGCTACGGAGCATGTGGGAGCGCGGCTGGAGCTTCATTAAGAAAGCTGGCACCATCATCCTGCTGTCCACCATCATTGTGTGGTTCACCACCTATTTCGGCTTCATCGACGGCGCGTTCACCATGCTGGAGGAGGACCAAATCGACTACAGCATCCTGGCCACCATCG
>JAJQAS010000030.1:0-4653 GCA_021203685.1 Clostridiales bacterium
TGTTCAACATGGCACAGAATCCCATTGTGACCATCGAAATGGAAAACGGCGGCGTGATGAAGGCGGAGCTTTACCCCGCGATCGCCCCCAACACCGTCAACAACTTCATCTCCCTGGTGAAAAAGGGCTTTTATGACGGCGTCATCTTCCACCGGGTCATCCCCGGCTTTATGATCCAGGGCGGCGACCCCAAGGGCACCGGCACGGGCGGCCCGGGGTATGAGATCAAAGGCGAGTTCTCCGGCAACGGCTTCCCCAACGACCTGAAGCACAGCCGGGGCGTGCTGTCCATGGCCCGAACCATGGTACCCGACTCCGCCGGGAGCCAGTTCTTCGTCATGGTGGCCGACGCGCCCCACCTGGACGGCCAGTACGCCGCCTTCGGCAAGGTCATCGAGGGCATGGAGGTGGCCGACCAGATCGTCTCCACCCGCCGGGACTGGAACGACAAGCCCCGCCAGAAGCAGATGATGAAAAAGGTCACGGTGGACACCTTCGGCGTGGACTACCCCGAGCCGGAGAAGGTCTGAATCAATTTGCAATGTGCAATGAGCAATTAGCAATGGACGGGTTTCAGATGCAGCTGCATGACCGCAACGCAGACGAAAAACAATTCGTCCCGCAGAGTACCGCCAGCGTTTGATTCTCCGCATAATTGCACATTGCGCATTGCTAATTGCTCATTTCCGACGGGGCTTCCCCGCTCCGCCGGTGAACCGGTCTGTGAATGCAGACCGCATATGGGGGCGTACCGGTTTCGACGGGGACGTTGAGGCCGGACCAGCGGGCAGCGGCGCCCAGCCGCTTATCAATGGGCACTTATAAATCAAAGAACAACGACGAATACGTTGCTGTCGCGGCCTAATTAGGCTCTGCGACCTCCGCCCAATGTGCGCGGACGCCGATCCCGGAAGGCCCACGGGCCGGGCTGGGTGATGCCTTTTAGTGGGAAACGTGAGGGCTGAAAGCTTTGACGGCTCCATGAATTTATGAAGCTACCAAACCGCGCAGTGTGTCAGTTCACGGCGCGGCGCGGGAATTTAAACAACTGACTGCGCCCGGAGAAGGTCCTGAGGATGCGTTTTCGGACACGGGTTCAACTCCCGTCGCCTCCACCAAAACATTTCCCGTTGAAAGTTATAATTTCAACGGGAAATTGCTTTTATTGAATAGAAATCCGCTCGTAAAGTGCAAACTCTAAGGGCGGATTTTTTGTTTTACCCCAATTTTGACCCCATAGAGGTCTGGGGGCGTTTTCCTGCGTCGTTCCTTCGCTTTGCGGGCCTTTGCTCCATGGGCGGAGCAGTGGCCCGGCTGCCCCGCCGCCGCAGGCATTTTTTTACCCGGCTCACACCGTTTTCTGCGGTGCGAGCCGGGTTTTGCTGCGTTTAGGGGTTTTCGGGCGGTGCGGTCAGCCCGCTGACCGCCGCGGAGGATCCTCAGTACCCGTAGCCGTAGCCATAGCCGTAGCTGTTGCCGCCGTAGCCGTAGCTGTAACCGTCGCTGTAGCCGTCGGTGGCGCCGTCCTCAGTGGTACCGTCCTCGGTGGTGCTGCTGTCGCTCTCGGTGGTGTCCGGCTGTTCCTCGTCCAGGGTGACCACCAGAGTGATATACTCGGTGTCCCGGTAGACAGTCAGGGTCATTTCCTCCCCGGCCTTGTGCTCGTTCTTGGCGTCGATCAGCTCGGCGCTGCTGGTGATGTCCACGCCGTCCGCCTGGGTGATGATGTCGCCCGACTGGAGACCGGCGGTCTCAGCGCAGGAGCCTTCGGTGACACTGTTCACGTAGGCGCCCACCACCATATTGCTGTACTGCTGGGCGGTCGCCGGGGAGACGGTGGAGACGGAGATGCCCAGGTAGGGCTTGCCGGTGATATAGCCGTACTCCATCAGGTCGCTGAGGATGTCAGTGACGTCGTTGATGGGGATGGCGAAGCCGATGCCCTCGATGCTGGCAGTGCTGGTGTCGTAGGCAGAGGAGGAGTACTTGGCGTTGACGATGCCGACTACCTCGCCGTACTGGTTAAAGAGGGGGCCGCCGGAGTTGCCGGAGTTGATGGTGCAGTCGGTCTGGAGCAGATTCATCACGGTGCCGTCGCTCATGGTGATGGCCCGGTCCAGTGCGCTGACGCTGCCGCTGGTCAGGGTGTTGGAGAGGGTGCCCAGGGCGTTGCCGATGGTGCAGACGGTGTCGCCCACCGCCAGCAGGCTGCTGTCGCCCAGCACCACGGCGGTCAGGGTCTCGTCCTCGCCGGGTTCGATCTTGATGACCGCCACGTCCTGGTCCTCGTCGCCGCCGATGTAGGTGGCCTCATAGCTGGTGGAGTCGGTCAGGGTGACGGAGATGGCGGTGGCGTCCTCCACCACATGGTAGCAGGTGAGGATGTAGCCGTTTTCCGCGTCGGTGATGAAGCCGGTGCCCGCGCCCTCGCCGCTGGAGGTCTCCACGGTGATGCAGACCACCACGTCGTTGTAGGCGGCGTAGATCTCGGAGATGGACATCTCCTCCCCCGCCTCGGCGGTGGTGGTGGTGACGGTAGTGCCCTCGGTGCGGTCGCTGACGGTGACGGTGGAGCTGCCGCCGGAGGAAGAGCCGGTGGAGATCAGCCCGGAAGCGAGGGCGGCGTAGAACCCGCCTGCGCCGATGATGCCGCCGATGATGGCGAACACCAGCGCCAGGGCGATGACGCCGCCCCTCCCGCCGGACTTCTGCTTGGGGGGCTTGGGAGGCTTCGGCTCCTTGGTCTTTCTGCGGCGCTTTTTCTGCGGCTCTTCGGTGGGGGTGTACTGGTAGTTGGGGGTGTAGCCGCCGTTGGACTGGCTGCTGTAGTTGTTGTAGCTGTTGTAGCCGGTGTTGTTGGCCTGGCCGTCGTAGCTGTTATAGCCGGTGTTGTTGGCCTGACCGCTGTAACCGTTGTAGCTGTTGTTGATAGGCTGACCGTTGTAGCTGCCATAGCCGGTGTTGCCTGCGGACTGGTTGGTGTAGCTGCCGCTGTCGGCCTGACCGCCGCCGGCCTGCTCGCCATAGTTGGCGCTGCCGGTGTTGGAAGCGGCGTTCAAATCGGGGTTATAGCTGCTGCTGCCGGACCCGGCGGTGTAGTGGTACTCGCCGGAGGGGGCGCTGCTGCTCCCGGCAGAGGGGTTCTCCGGCCCGGAGCCGGTGGTGGGCTGGTCGCTGCCCGTGTTGGGGATGGGATTGGTGTTCTCCTGATCGTCGAAATACATATGTGCTCACTCCTTACAGGGGGATGGAAAAGCGTATGCGCTATGATGGTTATTCTACCCGAAGGATATGACCAAATTATGAAGCTTCGTTCAATAATTTGTATCCTTCCCTGGCTTGTCTATAAGATACCCTGTCGACCTTAAAGATACCTGAAATTTTCGAGAATATTTTTTGAACGGAAGATACGCTTTGTGAACATTCTGTTCAGTCGGAGAGGTACCGCGCCTCAAACCGGCGCAGGGGCTTGTTGATCTGCCTGGAGACCAGCCCCACGCAAATGGCGGCGGCCACAGTTCCCTCCCGGACGCCCTCCAGCCGTCCTAGGAACAGGAAGGACAGCACGCAGGCGATGACCACCAGTGTCACGTCGAAGGCCACCTTGGTGGGCGGGAACTTGGTGTGAGCCACCCGGCTGATGGCCAAAATCAGGCCCTCTCCGGCCAGGGTGACCACCCCCGCCACCACCTCGCAGCTGACGCCGAAGGCCACCAGCACGATGCCGAGGATGCAGCAGAGCCACTTCTGCCAGTACAGGGGGCATTCGAGGCCCTGGATGGCCCAGGTGCCGAAGTCGGTCAGGTAGCCGAAGAACAGGGCCACCGGCAGCTGCATCAGCTGAACCGGGTCGTAATCCCGCCGCAGGAGCAAAATTTGCAGCAGGATAAAGAGGCAGTGCATACAGATGGTGGCGGTGCCCACCGTCAGCGGCGTAAACAGGCTGACCACATAGGGGGCGCTGGAGATGGGGGAGGTGCCCAGCGCGCCCTTGATGGAAAAGGCCACGCCGAAGGCCATAACTGCCAGCCCCAGGGCCAGCAGGAAATATCGTTTGATGAGATGGGGTTGTTGCTTTTTCATGGTTTGCGCTCCTTGTTGGGGTAACTGTCTCACCGCCCGCCCTGTTGCCGCGTATATTGGCAGTGGAGATATCCACGCGGACGGTTCGGCGGCTTTGTGCGGCGCTTGAGACATTGACGTGGACACTCCACAACGGCGAGGGAGGCAGACGATGAGTGATGTGATAAAGGGGATACTGATCCCGTTTTTGGGGACGGCGCTGGGCGCCGCATGTGTGTTTTTCCTCCGGGGGGAGCTGCACCGGCTGGTGCAGCGGGCCCTGACCGGCTTCGCCGCCGGGGTGATGACCGCGGCCTCCGTCTGGAGCCTGCTGCTGCCCGCCCTGGAGCAGGCGGCGGCTCTGGGGCGGTGGCGGTTCGTCCCGGCGGCGGTGGGGTTCTGGCTGGGGGTGCTGTTTCTGCTGGCGCTGGACCACGCCATTCCCCACCTGCACATGTTCAGCGAGCAGGCGGAAGGACCCCACAGCCGCCTCCAGCGCACCACGATGCTGCTGCTGGCGGTGCCGCTCCACAACCTGCCGGAGGGCTGGGCGGTGGGGGCGGTCTACGCCGACTTGCTCACAGGCGGCGG
>JAJQAS010000030.1:4663-8458 GCA_021203685.1 Clostridiales bacterium
TGGCCCTGTCGCTGGGCATCGCGGCCCAGAACTTCCCGGAGGGGGCCATCATCTCCATGCCCATGCGGGCGGCGGGGGCCAAGAGGCCCAAAGCCTTTCTCTACGGGGTGCTCTCCGGCGTGGTGGAGCCGATTGGCACGCTGCTCACCGTGGCGGCGGCGGGGCTGGTGGTGCCGGTGCTGCCCTATCTGCTGAGCTTCGCCGCCGGAGCCATGCTCTACGTGGTGGTGGAGGAGCTGATCCCCGAAATGGCCCAGGGCAGGCACTCCGACGTGGTGACGCTGCTCTTTTCCGTGGGGTTTACCCTGATGATGGCCTTAGACGTGGCGCTGGGGTAGATGGTGACGATGAATCGGCAGCGCCTCCCCGTCCTCCAGGCGGGAGAGAGGCCGGTACACCGTCAGGCACATGGTGGTGAAGCAGGCCAGCCCGCCCACAAACTGGGAAATGGCCTCGGCGGTGAAGACGCCGGTGCTGCCCATCCAGTGGGCCAGCAGCACCGTCAGCGGGGCGTTGATGATGGCCTTGCGGAACAGGGAGAAGAACACGGCGTTTTTCGACCGGCCCAGGGCGGTGAACACCGTCTGCCCGGCGATTTGTAGCGACATGAACAGGAACATACAGAAGTAGATGCGCATGGCGGGGATACCCGCCTCGATCAGCGCCTCCTCCCCGTTGAAAATGCGGATGAGCTGCCCCGGCAGCAGCATGGTCACCAGCCACACGCAGACGGCGTAGCCCACGGTGCAGGAGACGCTGAACCGGATGGTCTGCCGCACCCGCCCGTAGAGCCTGGCGCCGTAGTTGTAGCCCATGACGGGCTGTGCGCCGTTGTTCAGCCCCTGGGCGAACAGGAAGATCACCTCCCGGAGGGAGTTCACCACGGTCATGACCCCCACGTACAGGTCGCCGCCGGTGGTCTGGAGGGTGGCGTTGCAGACGATCTGCACCAGCGAGTTGGTCAGGTTCATAA
Source organism: Clostridiales bacterium (assembly GCA_021203685.1). Taxonomy (GTDB): domain Bacteria; phylum Bacillota; class Clostridia; order Oscillospirales; family Oscillospiraceae; genus Onthomonas. The sequence goes on from JAJQAS010000030.1 coordinate 5,637, forward strand.
AGAAGCCCGACAGCCCCAGGGCGAAAATGCGCTGCACCCGCCGGGCTTTCAGCCGCAGGCCCGCCAGCGTCAGCCGGTGGGGGGTGGTTTTGGCGGTCAGGAACCGCAGCACCCACAGGGCGGAGCAGCCCTGGGCGATGATGGTGGCCAGCGCCGCGCCGCGAACGCCCATGCCGTAGAGGAAGATGAGGATGGGGTCCAGGATCAGGTTGATGGCCGCCCCCAGCGCCACCGTCAGCATCCCGATGGTGGCAAAGCCCTGGGCGTTGATAAAGGGGTTCATGCCCAGGCTGATCATGACGAACAGCGTCCCGCAGAGGTAAATGGTCAGGTAGTCGTTGGCGTAGCCGAAGGTGTCCTCGCTGGCCCCGAAGAGCCACAGCAGCGGTTCCCGCAGCGTCAGCAGCACCGCCGTCACCGCCACCCCCAGCAAAATCAACAGGGCAAAAGAGTTGCCCAAAATGGCGCGGCACTCATCGTCGTCCCCCTCGCCCCGGTGGATGGAGAACAGGGAGCCGCCCCCCACGCCGCACAGGTTGGCGAAGCCCATGATGATGGAGATGATGGGCAGGCACAGGCCCAGCCCGGTCAGTTCCAGCCGCCCAGTGACGGGGATCTGCCCGATGAACACCCGATCCACGATGTTATACAGGATGTTGATGAGCTGAGCCAGCGTCATGGGGGCGGCCATGCGCAGCACCGCGCCCCGGACCGACCCCTGGCTGAAGTCGGCGGCCTGTTTGGACATGGGGAAAGACCTTCTCTCTGGAAAACACAGGGTTGCGGGGAAAACAAAAAGGAAGCTCTGAACCAATGGCTTATGCAGCGAATTGGTCGGAGGTTCCAAAACAAAAAAAGCAGTAATTTCAACCGAAATTACTGCCTTTCGCTGGTGCGCAAGGCGGGAGTCGAACCCGCACGCCCGCAATGAGCACTGGCACCTGAAGCCAGCGAGTCTACCAATTCCACCACTTGCGCATATCCAAAAGACTGGCTCGCTCACTGCGAGAATTATCATACCACCCGCTGCGGCGAATGTCAAGCACAAATTTTCGAAAAACGCGAAAGATTTTTACACAGCGGGGCGTGCCGTCTGTATTCCCTATTGACAAAGTGGGTTTAGAGGGTTATACTGGGCGCAGTAAAATTCAAACGGCAAAGGAGACGATGACCATGATCCCCACCCCGGAGCAGGCATGGGACCTGATGGCAGAATACAACCAGGGCGAATTCCACCGGAAGCACAGCCGCATTGTAGGCGACGTGATGCGGTGGTACGCCCAGCAACTGGGCTACGGCGACGAGGCCGACTTCTGGGAGGCCGTGGGCATCCTCCACGACCTGGACTTTGAGCAGTTCCCCGAACAGCACTGCATCAGGGAGCAGGAGATCATGCGCCAGCGGGGCATCGACGAGCGCCTCATCCACGCCACCGCCAGCCACGGCTACGGCCTGACCGTGGACATCAAGCCGGAGCACGAGATGGAAAAGGTGCTCTACGCCGTGGACGAGCTGACCGGTCTCATCGGGGCAGTGGCGGTCATGCGCCCCTCTAAGAGCGTCAGCGATCTGCCTGTCAAGTCGGTGAAGAAGAAGTTTAAGGACAAGAAGTTCGCCGCCGGCTGCTCCCGGGAGGTCATCCGGGACGGCGCGGCCATGCTGGGCTGGGAGCTGGACGAGCTGTTCGCCAAAACCATCGAGGCCATGCGCGAGAGCGACGCGGTGGAGTGAATCTAATTAGCAATTAGCAATGTGCAATGTGCAATGACGGGGATGCGAAGGTCGGCCGCGCTCTGCGAAAAAGAAATTGACAGGTACCCCGTTTGCGGGTATAATAAAGACAGAACAAGGGCGCTGCCCGGCAACGGCTGGCCCCCAGGTTTGAATTACAAGGAGTAATCGCTTGCGTGGAGGCTGGGCGGTTACTTCTTGTTATTGTAGTAGATCGTCAGAAACAACCCACACAGGCCGATGAGTACCAAGCAGAACTGGTAAAATTCCGAAGTCGTCATTGGGCAGCCCCCCTTTCTCAAGAACAGGGGGACAAAGAAGGTGCCCCCCGCGAGAGGGGCCAACCGCAGCCGTGTAAATGGACAGCGCCATAGTTAGAATACCATAGGTTTTGACGAAACGCAACAAAAATCGTACCAACCGCACCACAGCCGCCGCTGGGTGCGGTTTCCTGATTCCTTTTGTGAAAAAAGCCTTTCATGGCGGGCCGCAAAGGAGTATAATAACAAGAGAACGCAAAAGAGAAAGGAACCCGCCGTCATGCAAAACGTCAAACTCATCGCCCACACCCCCGACCCGGAGCGGGTGGTGGCCGCCGCCGCCCGGCTGTGCTACTCCGCCGTGGGGGTGGACGCCCTTTTAGAGGCCCAGACCCCGGAGAAAAACACGAAATTTGTCAAGATGCTGGCCTCCATGGGCCACGAAAGCCCCATTGAGCACGTCTCCTTCACCTTCGCCGTGGAAGGGGTCTCCCGGAGCCTGCTGGCGCAAATCACCCGCCACCGCATCGCCTCTTTCTCCGTCCAGAGCCAGCGGTATGTGCGTCTGGACGACTTCCAGTTCGTCGTCCCGCCGGAGATCGAGGCCGACCCGGCCTCCAAAGAACTGTTCCTGGAGGCCATGAAAAAGCAGGGAGAGGAGCACCTGGCCCTTGCCGCCAGCCTCCAGGCCCGGCACAAGGCCGAACTGATGGCTCAGGGGCTGGACGAGAAAACCGCCGACCGGAAGGCGGAGAAAATGGCAAACGAGGACGCCCGGTTCGTGCTGCCCAACGCCTGCGAGACCAAGCTGGTGATGACCATGAACGCCCG
>JAJQAS010000014.1 GCA_021203685.1 Clostridiales bacterium
TTTTGCTCAAAGAAAAACGCCCATATACGGGATATGAACGTTTCTTGATTTACTCCTTGTCGGAGGTATCGGAGACGGTGGAGGCGGAGGCGGCGGACGTGTCCGCCTGGGTGGAGCTGTCCCCCGTAGCTGAGCTGCCGCCGCAGGCGGCCAGGCTCAGCACCATAGCGAAGGAGAGCAGAAGCGCGAGAAGTTTTTTCATAGGATAATCCCTCCTGTTGTGGGCCGCGCCGCGCCGTTCCCGCCGGGAGCCGTGAGATTCCCCAGCAAAACGGTGCGTGGGCCTAAAGTTTAGCAGTACGCGCTAACTTAGGATATCTTACAATGGAAAACTGAAACGAAGGTGAAACCTCTGTGAATTGCGCCCACCGATTCTTCTTCTAATTTATCAGGTTTTTTGGGCAGGATGTCTAAAATAGTGGGTGAGAACCCCGCCGCTATGGTTCGCATAAGCCTTCTTTAGGCTGCGACGAAGGGGTTTCTCGGTGCCGCCACCGTCCCGGTCTCCCCGCCATTGCACATTGCGAATTGCGAATTGCCCCGGTGTTTCCCTTGACGAACAGGTGGAGATACGGTACAATAAACCCTTGTAAAGAGAACGAAAAGAACCAGATGCGAACCATACGAACAAGGAGGAACCTTTATGAAAAAACTGTTGTGCCTGCTGCTGGTGCTGTCCATGGCGCTGGCCATGGCGGGCTGCGCCACCGCCCAGGCGGAGGAAGAGGCGGAGGAGTCCGCCGAGGCGTCCGTGGTCGAAGTGGACGTGGAGCCCGTGGTGGAGGAAGACGAGTCCGAGCCGGAGGAGGAGCAGCCCTTCGACTGGAGCTACATCAACCCCCTGACCGGCGAGGCCACCGAGGAGGACATCTCCAACAACCGCCCCATCGCCATCATGCTCAACAACATCAAGCAGGCCCTGCCCCAGTACGGCAACAGCCAGGCCGATGTCTACTATGAGGTGCCCGAGGAGGGCGGCATCACCCGCATCATGGCCCTCTATCAGGACGTGACTGACGTGGGAGCCATCGGCAGCATCCGCTCCACCCGCCCCTACTATGTCCGGCTGGCCGTGGCCGCCGACTCCATCCTGGTCCACGCCGGGGGCAGCACCGCCGCCTATAACGTCATCAAGGATTATATGGAAAAATACGGCCTGGTGGACCTGGACTACCTGAGCAAGGGCACCCGCACCGCCGACATCTTCTACCGGGACAGCAGCCGTCTGGCCTCCGGCTACGCCAGCGAGCACACCCTGTTCACCACCTCCGACAACATCCAGACCTACCTGGAGGAGCACTCCGACGAAATTCGTCTGGAGCACAAGGAGGATTATGAGTACGTCCACTACTTCGTGGAGGACGGCACCCCGGCAAACGGCGACACCGCCGAGACCATCGACGTCAGCTTCTCCGGCTACAAGGGCACCACCTTCACCTACGACAGCGAGAGCGGCAAGTACCTGGTCAGCGAGTTCGGCTCCGCCTATACGGATGGCGCCACCGGCTCCCAGGTCAGCGTGGAGAACGTAGTGGTCATCCAGACCAAGATCGAGGCCCTCAACGACGCCAAGAACCATGTGGCGGTCTACCTGACCGGCACCGGCAGCGGCTACTTCGCCTGCAACGGCAAGTATGAGAAGATCACCTGGGAGAAGGAAAAGGCCAAGTACACCTATCAGTTCTACGATGAGGACGGCAACGTGGTGGATCTGGGCGTGGGCAAGACCTACGTCTGCATCGTCGGCACCGAGCGGGACATCACCGTGGACGGCGTGGTGCTGGAATCCCCCGATGACGCGGAGGAGACCGAGGACCTGGCCAACTACGAAGTCACCGACGACGACGAGGAGGCATAACACCCCCTTCGCCCCCATCCACACGGCCGGGGACGCTGCCACAGAAAAACGGCGGCGTCCCCGGTCGATTTTGTTGCCCAAACCGCCGAAGCTGTGGTATACTGAGGGCAGAAAACCATATCACCGGAAGGAAACAGGTATCTTCTATGAAAAACCGACCCAAGTACAACATCCTCTTTGTCTGTTGGGGCAACATCTGCCGCTCCCCCATGGCGGAGTTCATCCTCAAGGACATGGTGCGCAGGCGGGGCCTGCAGGACCAGTTCCTCATCGAGTCCGCCGCCCACTCCAGCGAGGAGATCGGCAACCCGGTTTATCCCCCGGCCCGGCGGGAGCTGGCCCGCCACGGCATCTCCTGCGCCGGCAAGCGGGCGCGGCAGATCGCCCGTTCAGATTACCAAAAATTCGACTGGATATTGGGCATGGAGCAGATCAACCTGCGCTATATGCTCCGGCAGTTCGGCGGCGACCCCGACCGCAAAATTCGCCGTCTGCTGGACTTCGCGGACTACCCCCGGGACATCGACGACCCCTGGTATACCGGCGAATTTTCCTCCACCTACGCGGACATCGTGGAGGGCTGCGAGGCGCTGCTGCGCTATCTGCTGCCAGAGGGGACGCCATGAAGCTGGCAGTGGTTTTCCCCGGCATCGGCTACCATGTGGACAAGCCCCTGCTTTATTACAGCAAAAAAATTGCCCAGCGCCGGGGCTATCAGGTGGTGGACGTGCCCTACGGCGGGTTCCCCGCAGGCGTCAAAGGCTCCCGGGAGAAGATGGAAGCCTGCTTCACCTCCGCTCTGGCCCAGGCGGAACCGCTGCTGGGGGCGGTAGACTTCGCCCGGTACGATGAGGTGTTGTTCCTCTCCAAGAGCATCGGCACCGCCATCGCCTGCGCCTACGGCCAGCGGCACGGCCTGCGCACCCGCAACGTCTACTTTACCCCGGTGGCCGAGACCTTCCGGGTGCAGGAACAGCCGGGCATCGTCTTTCACGGCGCCCGGGACGGCTGGGCGGACACGGCGTTGATCAAGGCGGAATGCGAAAAGCGGGGCCTGCCTCTCTTTCTGGTACCCGACGCCGACCACTCGCTGGAGACCGGCGACGTGCTGAACGACCTGTCCACCCTCCGCCGGGTCATGGAGACGGTGGCGCGGTACATCGCAGAAGGGGAGGAACCGAAATGACCCACGAGGAATATCGGGCGGCGGCAGCCTACTGGACCGACAAGGAACCAACCGCCGCAAAAATGCCCCCGGACCGCCTGTGGGCGGCCATCGAGGGCTATCTGCTGGCCAACAACACCTGCGCGCTGGCCACCGGCAGTGGGAATTTTATCCGCTGCACCCCCATCGAGTACGCCTGGCGTCAGGGGGCGCTGTGGATGTTCTCCGAGGGCGGGCAGAAGTTCGTAGGGCTGGAGACCAACCCGGCGGTCTGCGCCGCAGTGTTTGACAAATATGAGGGCTTCGGCAAACTGAAGGGGATGCAGGTCACGGGGACAGCGACCCTGGTGGAGCCGTTCTCCCCGGAGTACCTCCAGGCGGCCCGGCACAAGGGTATCCCTGTGGAGGCCCTGCGCAAACTGCCCACCGTGATGCACCTCATCAAGGTGGTCCCCACCCGCATCGACTTTTTGAATTCCGATTTCAAGGCGGAGGGGTATGACAGCCGCCAGCACTGGGAACCGTAAAAAAGAGGGAGGGCCTGCGCCCTCCCTTTTGGCTTTACAGCCGCTCCCCGCTGGCCCGGTACTGCTCCAGCAGGTTTTGCAGGGTGATGCCGTTCAAATAGTCGTTGATGACCCGGTTCAGCCCCTGCCAGATGGGCAGTGTGGGACAGACGGCGCTGCGCTCGCAGACCTCCGCGTCCTCGTCCACGCAGGGCACCGGGGAGAGGCCGTTTTCCGTGATGCGGAGGATCTCCCCCACGGTGTACTCCTCCGGCGAACGGGCCAGGCGGTAGCCCCCCTGGAACCCCCGGCTGGTTTTCAGCACGCCGGAGCGGTTGAAAATCAGCACGATTTGTTCCAGATATTTTTTGGAGATGCCCTGCCGCTCCGCCACGTCCCGCAGGGAGACATAGCCGTCCTCCTGGTGCTGGGCCAAGTCCACCATCATGGAGAGGGCGTAACGCCCCTTGGTCGAAATTCTCAAGCAAAGCCCTCCTTTTTGGTCCGTTTGTTCAGCAGTCCTCATTATAACACAAGCCGCCCGGCCTTTCAAGCGGACCGGGCGGCTGTTTTTTGAGGGGGCTTCGCCCCCTCGCGGTTCAATAGATCTCGCCGGAGATTTTTGCTTTGGGCTGCTGCCGCCTGGGGGCGGGGTAGTCCTGGGTCAGCCGGAGCTGGGTCACGGTGACGCCCCGGGCGTTCACGGTCACCCGCAGCTCCGCCCAGTTGCCGGGCAGCTCCAGCACCCGGGCCGGGACCACGCAGCGCAGCCGCTGGGCCTTGCCGCCCTTCCCGCCGGAGGCCAGCCGCAGGCGGTAGCTGGCCTGGGCCAGCCGGCGGCGCAGGGTGTCGCTGTGGTTCAGGTACCGGCGCACCGCGTAGCGGACGGTGTCCGCTGCCAGCTCCTTCGCCCCGCTCTCGGCGGACCAGGAAAAGCCCGGCGCAAAATCGAAGGTGCAGCCGATGGTGGAAACCTTGTTGTTCTGATAAATGTCCATAACCGTTCCTCCTTGGAAATGATAGGGTGGCAATTTCCGCGGGAACAGGCGCAAAAAACACCGGCCCCCGCGCAGCTCGCAGGGTCGGTGCAGCAAAAAAAGAAACACTACCCCTGTCGAACTTCCTAGCAATTGACCCAAGGGTGGTGTTTTGTCCATTTATCGGAACAATTGTAGTTTACCACGGGCCTGGCCCTTTGTCAATAGGGCCCGCTGGATTTTTTTGAAAATGTCCTGGCTGCGGCTTCTTCCGCAGGGTCCCGCACCGACTTGTAAAATCGTTAGATTTCCTGACCGTGCGCTTTCCCCGGCGATATTCGATAATATTTACAAGCGTTGACCCGGAATTTACATAAAAATTCATTGCTATTCCCGCCGTTTTTCGTTATAAAGACAATAATGCGGCGATATGTCGGCAAACGTTCAGGAAAGTCACCGGATTGTCGCGCAGAGAGACCTGGTTTGACAGGAACTGCACAAATATCCCTTTTGTGTGAAGCCACTTTCGCAAAAATGGATGAAAAAGCGGCGTACACAGCAGCCTTTCTCCCCTTTTGCCCCTCTCCCCAATGCCAACCGCTGCAAAACGCCGCTTTCCTGCCCACGGTGTTGGGCCGCTGCCAGCCAAAGAAAGATGTGTTTCCTTATGCCAAGTCAAAGAGCCGAAGCTGTCGCCGCGCAAAGAGAACCCGTCCTCAGCATCTCCAATCCCAGGTTCTACAAACTTACCAAGCGGCTCCTGGACGTGTCGCTCAGTGCGCTGGGGCTTGTGCTGTTCGCCCTGCCCATGCTCCTTGTGGCGGCGGTCATCTACATCGACGACCCCCACGGCAGCCCCATTTTCAGGCAGGTCAGGCTGGGTGAGGGCCAGCAGCCCTTTGTCATGTACAAATTCCGGTCCATGCGGTGCGACGCGGAGAAGGACGGCCCCCGGTGGGCGGTCAAAAACGACAGTCGCCGCACCAGGGTGGGCCGCCTGATCCGGCGGGTGCGCATCGACGAGCTGCCCCAGCTCGTCAACGTCCTTCTGGGGCAGATGAGCTTCGTGGGGCCGCGCCCGGAACGCCCGGAGTTTTACGACCTCTTCGACCATTCCGTCCCCGGCTTCCGGCTGCGGACCGCCGTCCTGCCGGGCATCACAGGGCTGGCCCAGCTGAACGGCGGATATGACCTTTCCCCCCAGGAAAAGCTCGTCTACGATATGGAATACATCAGAAACCGTTCTCTGGGCCTGGACCTGCGCTGCCTGTTCAAAACGGCGGGCATCCTCCTCTCCCGCCAGGGAGCCAGGTGACAGCGTCAACGATTTGTCGCGGAGTAAATGTCTTTATGAAACACGTCAGAAAATTCAACCGGGTCGATCTGGGAAAGATCGCCCTTGCCTGCCTGAAACGGTGGAAGCAGGTGATACTGGTGACGGCGCTGTGCGCAGGCGGCGCGCTGCTGTTCACCGTGCTGTGCATCCCGCCCACCTATGCCTCCACCGTCCAGATCTACGTGAACAACTCGGACATCACGGAGTCCAGCACCAGCGTCTCCACCTCCGACCTGAACGCCTCCGGGCAGTTTGCCTTTGATGGGCGCACCTACGCCATTTCCTACGGGGCGTTGTCCCGGCTGCTGTCCCGCACAGACCGGGGCACCGACGCGCTGGCCTATCTGATGAGCGTTCTCCCCGCCGCCCGGCGGCAGGACACCATCGGCCCCTACTGGGTCATTCGGACAGACCACCGGTTCCACCCCCACTACCGGCGCAAAATCTACCGCTATGGCAGCTCCTTCTGCGCGGATGTGCCCTACGGGTACCTGAACCTCTACGCCAACGCGGCGCTGACCCTGTCCGACCGGGTCCACGCCTGCGCCGTGACGCTGGCCTTCGGCAACAGCGCCATGCTGTTTGCAAAAACAGACCGGGCCAGGCTGCTGGCGCGCGTGGGGGCTGAGGGCATTACGGAGCATCCGGTGCGGCTGGACAGGAACCGGCTGGAGCGGGAGAAAGCCGCGCTGGTGGCCTGGCTGGCCGAGACGCTGGGCAGTGCCGGCCGCCCCACGCAGGAATAGGACGCCTATGAACATTATGATCAACTGCGGCCGCGTGGAGCCGTATTTCACCAAACGATATAAGCTGCTGAAACAGATGCAGCGGGGCGGGCACACCCTTTTCCTGGTGGGCTACGAGTCCGGCTTCGAGGAACGGATCGCCGGGGAGGGGATGCGCTTCCTCCGCACCCCCTTCTCCCGGGCGGGGATGAACCCCCTGGCGGATCTGAAGCTGCTGAAGACTTACTACCGGGCCATCCGGGAGAATCAAATCTCGCTGGTCCACAGCTACACCGCCAAGCCCAACATCTACGGCAGCATCGCGGCCCGGCTGGCGGGGGTCCGGCAGATTTATCCCGTGGTCAACGGGCTGGGCTACGCCTACACCGGCAGCGGCCTGAAAGCCAACTGCGTCCGCGCCGTCACGGACCTGCTGTACCGGGTCGCCTTCGGCTGCGCCACCAGGGTCTTTTTCCAGAACCGGGACGACGCGGAGGAGATGATTGGCCGGGGGACGGTTCGGCGGGAAAAATGCGTCGTCATCTCCGGCTCCGGCATCGACCTGGAGGCGTACCCCCGCAAACCCCTGCAAAACCACCATGTATTCCTGATGGCCACCCGGCTGCTGGTCACAAAGGGCACCCGCACCTACCTGGAGGCCGCCCGTCTGGTCAAAAAAAGCCACCCCGAGGCGGTGTTTCAGCTGGCGGGAGGTCTGGACCCCAACCCCGACGGCGTCACCCGGGAGGAGCTGGAGAGCTACGTCGCCTCCGGCGCGGTGGAGTACCTGGGCGTGGTCTCCGATATGCCCGCCGCGCTGGAAAGCTGCTCGGTGTTCGTCCTGCCCTCCTACTACCGGGAGGGCGTCCCTCATGCGGTGCTGGAGGCCATGGCCACTGGCCGCGCCGTCCTCACCACCGACGCCATCGGCTGCCGGGAGACCGTCAACGGCAAAAACGGCTTCTTAGTCCCTCCGAAGGACGCCGCCGCCCTGGCGGAGAAAATGGTCTGGTGCCTGGAGCACCCGGAACAGGTGGAGGCCATGGGGGAGGAGAGCTACCGCTACGCAAGGGAGCGGTTCGACGTGGACATCGTCAACCGGGTCATGCTGGAGGAGATGGGGCTTGCGCCGGTGGAGGCACAGCATGGGTAAGATTTTCTTTGTCTCCGGCTCTCTGATCCGGGGCGGGGCCCAGCGGGTGCTGACGCTGCTGGCCAACGCATACGCCCAAAGGGGCTGGGAAGTACACATCGTCCTGCTGCTCCGGGGCGAACCGGGCTACCCGCTGGAGGATTCCATTCAGCTCCACGACCTGACCCAAAAGGGGTCTTACTATAAAAATGTGTTCCGCTGGGTGGCGGCGCTCCGCGCCCTGCTCCGGCAGGAGCGACCGGACGCGGTGGTGTCCTTCGCCGGACGGGTCAACCTGATCACCCTGCTGGCTGCGGCGGGGACGGGGATACCTGTGCTGGTCTCCGAGCGCAACGACCCCGCCCACGACCGGCGCAGCGGCCTGGAACGACGGCTGTGCAAACTTTTTTACGGCAGAGCTGACTGTGTGGTGTTCCAGACGGAATACCAGAGGCGTTACTACGGGAAGCGGTGTGGACACAACGCCTGTGTCATCGGCAACCCCATCTCCGCGCCGGTTTACCGGGGGGAGCACCCCAGCGGGGACATTCTCTCCGTGGGCAAACTGATGGCCCAGAAAAACCACCCCATGCTGATCCGGGCCTTTGCCGCAATCGCGGCGCG
>JAJQAS010000154.1 GCA_021203685.1 Clostridiales bacterium
CGCCTCCCCTGAAAGGGGAGGGGGACCATGCGAAGCATGGTGGAGGGGTTTCCGCTGGAATTTCAGACAAGGCTGATTCAAAGGGATAACCAATTTGCTAATTTATTTAGAGGGTACCTTTCCATGACAAAACATCTGCTGAAAATGCTGGACCTGTCCCCGGACGACATCTACGAGATTTTGAACCTGGCGGACCAGCTGAAATACGACCAGCTCCACGGCATCCCCCACCGGCTGCTGGAGGGCAAGACCCTGGTCACCATCTACGAAAAGCGCTCCACCCGCACCCGCATCAGCTTCGAGACGGGGATGTTCCAGCTGGGGGGCCTCGCCATGTACCTCTCCGGCAAGGAGAGCCAGGTGGGCCGGGGTGAGCCGATGGAGGACACCGCCCGCACCCTGAGCCGCTACTGCGACGGCATTATGATGCGCACCTTCCGCCAGGAGGACTTGGAGCAGCTGGCCCGGTACGCCACAGTGCCGGTCATCAACGGCATGACCGACTTCTCCCACCCCTGCCAGGTGCTGGCCGACCTGATGACCATTCGGGAGCGGTTCGCCCACCTGGACGGGCTGAAGCTGGCCTACGTGGGGGACGGGGACAATATGTGCCAGTCCCTCATTGTGGGCGGGTTGAAATGCGGCATGGAGGTGGCGGCGTCCACCCCTCACGACTACCGGCCCAAACAGGAGATTTTGGACTTCGCCGCCTCCGACCCGGAGTTTGTGTTCACCCTGACGGATGATCCGAAAGAGGCGGTCAAAGACGCCGACGTGGTGTTCACCGACGTGTGGGTGTCCATGGGCAAGGAGGCCGAGGCCGAGGAGCGGCGCAAAGCCTTCCAGGGCTACCAGGTGGACGACGCGCTGCTGACCCTGGCCGCCCCCGGCTGCATGGTGCAGCACTGCCTCCCCGCCCACCGGGGGGAGGAGATCACCGCCGAAGTGTTCGAGGCCCACGCCGACGAAATTTTCGACGAGGCGGAGAACCGGCTCCATGTGCAGAAGGCCATTATGTGCCTGCTGCTGGGCGCCAAGGGCGAAGAAGACTGAAAACGACAAAAGAGGCCGCTGCCAAAACAACAGTTTAGGCGTGGCCCCTTTTTTTGCACTTTTTCTCTTGCTTTTTTTCCGAAACTGGCTAAAATAAGAGACACACTATGAAACACCAAAGGAAGTATCATATTATGACGACAATCGACATTATCTCCGGCTTTTTGGGCGCGGGGAAAACCACCCTTATCAAGAAACTCATCAGCGAAGCCTTCCAGGGTCAGAAGCTGGTGCTCATCGAAAACGAATTCGGTGAAATCGGCATCGACGGCGGTTTCCTCAAGGACGCCGGTATCCAAATCACCGAGATGAACTCCGGCTGCATCTGCTGCTCTCTGGTGGGCGACTTCGGCCAGGCCCTGCGGCAGGTGCTGGAGCAGTACCACCCCGACCGCATCCTCATCGAGCCGTCCGGCGTGGGCAAGCTCTCCGACGTGTCCAAGGCCGTGGGCCGTGTGGCCGAGGAGACCGACATGAAGCTGGGCAGCGCCGTCACCGTGGTCAACGCCAAAAAGTGCAAGATGTATATGAAGAACTTCGGTGAGTTCTTCAACGACCAGGTGGAACACGCGGGCACCGTCATCCTCAGCCGCACCCAGGACATGAGCGAGGCCAAATTGCAGGAGGTCATCGACCTCATCCGGGGCAAGAACCCCCGGGCCACCATCGTCACCACCCCCTGGGACGACCTGACCGGCGCGCAAATTCTCTCCGCCATCGCCGGGGGCGACTCCCTGGCCGACGAGCTGATGGCCCTGCTCCACGCCCAGGGCGATGGCCACGACGAGCATCATCACCATCACTACGATGAAAACGGCGTCTGCTCCTGCGGTCACCACCACGACGACGAGGACGAGGCGCCCGACCATCATCACCACCATCATGACCACGATGAGGAGGGCCACGAGCACCACCATCACCACCACGATGAGGATGAGGAGCACGAGCATCACCATCATCACCACCATGAGGAGGAGGGCCACGAGCATCACCATCATCATGACCATGACGAGTGCGGCTGCGGCCACCACCATCACCACCACGGCCACGACGCCGACGAGGTATTCACCTCCTGGGGCATGGAGTCTCCCCGGAAGTTCACCGAGGCGGAGATCAAGACCGCTCTGGAGGCCCTGGACACTGGCGCTTACGGCGCGGTGCTGCGCTCCAAGGGCATCGTACCCTGCGTGGACGGCACCTGGCTCCACTTCGACATGGTGCCCGGTGAGATCGAAATTCGCCGGGGCAGCGCGGACTACACCGGGCGGCTCTGCGTCATCGGCTCCCAGCTGAAAGAGGAGCAGGTGCAGGCGCTGTTCAATCTGTAAACTAAAATTGGTTACCCCTTTGAATCAGCCTTGTCAATGATTCCGACGAGAAACCCCTCCACCATGCTTCGCATGGTCCCCCTCCCCTTTCAGGGGAGGCGAGGGGAATAGTGCTTGCTGTTTGGTCAGCATTACTGCTTGGCATAGTGCCAGTTTTCCGTGGAGAACTACCGTTCGGTAACCGACCACCCCTCTTGCCTCCCCTGAAAGGGGAGGAGGGCCGCCGCCTTCAGGCGGTGGCGGAGGGGTTTCTACCACAAGGCTGAACAAAAGACAAAAAATACCTCCCTTTCTCCCCGGTGGGAGGAAGGGAGATTTCCCACGTTTTCTGCGGCGGAATGGAGGTTCCCCATGGCCCAAAACCCGATCCCTGTCTACCTGATCGCCGGATTCCTGGACGGCGGCAAGACCAACTTTATCGCCCCCATGCTCTCCGGCAGGGACTTCACCGAGGACGAGCACACCCTCTTAATTGTCACCGAGGAGGGCGAGGAGGAATATGACCTGGACGCCCTGCGCCAGCGGGACGTGCGGGTGGAGTTCATCGACGGCGAGGAGGAGTTCACCAAAGAGCGCCTGGCCAGGCTGGACGCCAAGTATCAGCCCTCCCAAATCGTCATCGAGTACAACGGTATGTGGCAAATCGCCGCCACCCAGGACGTTTTCCCCGACCACTGGACGCTGTACCAGATCGTCACCATCATCGAGTCCCCCACCTTCAACAGCTATGCCAAAAACATGGCCAGCCTGATGATGGAGAAGCTGCGGCTGGCCGACCTGATCGTCTTTAACCGCTGCACCGACGAGCTGGCCCCCATGCTCCGCCAGCGGAACATCAAGCTGCTCAACCGCCGGGCGGAAATCTACCTGGAGTTCGACGGCGAGCGGATGGAGGAGTACGACGACGGCAGCGTCTGCCCCTTCGACCTGTCCAAGCCGGTGCTGGAGCTGAGCGACGAGGACTTCGGCTTCTGGTATACCGATTGCCAGGACAAGCCCGACCGCTACGAGGGTAAACTGGTGCGGTTCCGGGGCATGGTGGCCCAGTCCCCCAAGTTCCCCAGAGGCTCCTACGCCGTGGGTCGGTTCGCTATGGTCTGCTGCGCCCAGGATATGGCCTTTTTGGGGATGCTCTGCTACGGCCCGGAGCAAAAAAAGCTGCAAAACAAGGACTGGGTGGAGGTCACTGCCCGGGTGCGTATCAAGAATCTGCGGGTGCTGGGGGGCGAAGGCCCGGTGCTGTACACCACCGAGGTCAGGCCCGCAAAAGCCCCGGAGGACGCGATGGTGTATTTCTAATTAGCAATTAGCAATGTGCAATGTGCAATGGAGCTGTTAGCTTTTAGCTGCTAGCTGTTAGCTTGGATAGTGCTTGACGTTTCGCCTGTGTTTTTGCCCAACCTTGGAGGGATTCCGGCGAAACCCCTCCGTCACCGCCTAAAGGCGGCGGCCCTCCTCCGCCGTCAAGAGGCACTTCCGGGGCTGCGCCCCTCCCTGCCCTTTCAGGGGAGGCAAGGGGGTGGTCAATTACCGAACGATAGTTCTCTGAATCAAACTATAAATTGAAACCAAAAATCCCGCCCAAACCCAACAAAACCAGTTGGATTCGGGCGGGATTTGTTTGCATTTTTGGATACTTACTTGATGCCGTCCAGTGCCTGGGCCAGGTCGGCAATCAAATCGTCCTTGTCCTCCAGGCCGCAGGACATCCGCACCAGCTCGGCGGGAACGCCGGCGGCTTTCAGCTGCTCATCGTTCATCTGGCGGTGGGTGGAGGTGGCCGGGTTCAGGCAGCAGGTACGGGCGTCGGCCACATGGGTCTCAATGGCGGCCAGCTTCAGGCCCTTCATGAAGGTGCTGGCGGCCTCCCGGCCCCCCTTCAGGCCGAAGGACACCACGCCGCAGCCGCCGTTGGGCAGGTATTTTTGCGCCAGCTCGTGGTAGGGGTCGCCCTCCAGGTCGGAGTAGATGACATAGGCCACCTTGGGGTGGTTCTGGAGGAACTGGGCCACCGCCCGTCCGTTTTCCACATGGCGGGCCATGCGGACGTGGAGGGACTCCAGCCCCAGGTTCAGCAGGAAAGCGTTCTGAGGGGACTGAATGCTGCCGAAGTCCCGCATGAGCTGGGCGGTGCATTTGGTGATAAAGGCCCCGCCCTGGCCGAACTTCTCGGCGTAGGTGATGCCGTGGTAGGATTCATCCGGGGTGCAGAGGCCGGGGAACTTTGCCGCGTGAGCCATCCAGTTGAAGTTGCCGGAGTCCACGATGGCGCCGCCCACGGCGGCCCCATGGCCGTCCATATACTTGGTGGTGGAGTGGGTGACGATGTCCGCGCCCCACTCGATGGGGCGGCAGTTCACCGGGGTGGGGAAGGTGTTGTCCACGATGAGGGGTACCCCGTGGGCGTGGGCGGCTTTGGCGAACTTCTCGATGTCCAGCACTGTCAGGGCGGGGTTGGCGATGGTCTCGCCGAACACGGCGCGGGTGTTGTCCTGGAAGGCGGCGTCCAGTTCCTCCTCGGTGCAGTCGGGGGAGACGAAGGTGGTGGTGATGCCCATTTTCGCCATGGTGACGGAAATCAGGTTAAAGGTGCCGCCGTAGATGGAGGAGGAGGCCACGATGTGGCTGCCGCACTCGCAGATGTTGAACAGGGCGAAGAAGTTGGCCGCCTGACCGGAGGAGGTCAGCATACCGGCTGTGCCGCCCTCCATGTCCGCGATCTTGGCCGCCACATAGTCGTTGGTGGGGTTTTGCAGCCGGGTGTAAAAGTAACCGGCCTCTTCCAGGTCGAAGAGCCTGCCCATGTCCTCGCTGGTGTCGTACTTGAAGGTGGTGGACTGGATGATGGGGATCTGGCGGGGCTGGCCGTTGCCGGGGGTGTAGCCGGACTGGACGCATTTGGTGTTGATTTTGTAGTTGCTCATGGTGCATACCTTCTTTTTTGCAGGATGAAGTTTTGGCGGGTAGTACCTTACTCAGTCCTGACATGAAATCCTATATGTGTAGGGGTTTCAACGCAAAACTGAAAAACAGGATACCCAGATGTTCTGTTTCAGCAATTTCTATCACAAAGAGTATAGCATTTTTCCGGGGCGGCTGTCAATCTGCGGCGGACATTTCCGTGGGAGCGCGATGTTTTCCTTGACAGCCGCCCCTCCCGCCGCTATAATAAACCCAGAGTGACAGCAAAGGCGTCACGAAGGGGCATACCACCGCGGGTATGATTCTTCGTGACGCCTTTCTTTATACTCTATCCCCAAAAAAGAACAGAAAAGGAGAACTCACCATGAACCATTCTTCCACCAAAAAACTGGCCCTGGCCGCGCTGCTGGCCGCCTGCGCCGTCGTCGGCAGCCTCTTTTCCTTCCCGGTGCTGGGGTCCCGGTGCGCGCCGGTGCAGCACATGGTCAACATCATCTGCGCCGTGTTCCTCGGCCCCGGCTACGGCGTGGCTGTGGCCTTTGTGGCCAGCCTGCTGCGCAATCTGCTGGGCCTGGGCAGCCTGATGGCCTTCCCCGGGTCTATGATCGGGGCGCTGCTTTGTGGTATTATGTACTACAAGACCAAAAACCTCCCCCTGACGCTGATTGCTGAGGTGTTCGGCACCGCCGTCCTGGGCGGCCTGTGCGCCTACCCGGTGGCCATCTTCCTGATGGGCAAGTCCGCCGCTGACATCGCCTTCTACGCCTACATCGTTCCCTTCCTGGTGTCCACCTTGGGCGGCTCCATCATCGCCGGGCTGGTACTGACGGCGCTGGAGCGCTCCGGCGCGATGGCCACCATGCAGACCATTGTGGAGCGGTGACGCCCAACGATTCGCCGCTGGCGCGGCTCCGCCGGGAGGCTCCGCTGGTGCATTGCATCTCCAACGCGGTGACGGTGCAGGACTGCGCCAACCTGCTGCTGGCGGCGGGCGGGCGGCCCATCATGGCCCAGGAGCCACAGGAGATGGCGGAGATCAGTGGCCAGTGCGCCGCCACGGTGCTGAACACCGGCACCCCCAGCGACAGCAAGTACCTGGCCTGTACCCTGGCGGGACAGACCGCCAACCGCCTGGGGCATCCCGTGGTGCTGGACCCGGTTGGCGTGGGGGCCTCTGCCTACCGGCTGGAGCGGGTCTCCCGCCTGTTGGAGGAGGTCTCCCCCACCGTCCTCCGGGGCAACCTGGGCGAGGTGCAGGCGTTGCTGCGCCTTGCCAGCCAGGAGAGCGGCGTGGACTGCGCCTCCGACGGGGGCCTGCCCCAGCGGCAGGACTGCGCCCTTCGGTTGGCCCGGACGCTGGGCTGCACGGTGTTCCTCTCCGGCGCGGTGGACGTGGTGACCGACGGCCAGCGGCTGGCGCTGCTCTCCGGCGGCTCCGCCCGGATGCGCCAGGTCACCGGGGCGGGCTGTATGCTGTCGGTGCTGCTGGGGGGCTTCGCCGCCGTGGCGGATTCCCCCTACGCCGCCGCCCTGTGGGCCGGGGCCTTCTGGAAGGGCTGCGCCGCCTACGCTGAGGCGCAGGGGCCGGGCATGGGCCGGTTCCACGCCGCCCTCTTCGACGGGGCCAGCCTGCTGGAGCCGGAGGGGCTGGCGGGGCTGTGCCAGGTGGAAGAAATGTGCAATGTGCAATGTGCAATTATGGGAACGAGACGCTGGTACGCAGCGGAAAACTTGTACTATGCTGAATGAAAAGCTGATGAAGCCGCAAGCATTATCCCCTCTTGCCGCCCCTGAAAGGGGAGGGGGACCATGCGAAGCATGGTGGAGGGGTTTCGTGCTGAAATTGCTGAAAAATCTGACCCACAGAAAGGAACCTGTCATGAACCCACAGCGAGAAACGGAACTGAAAACTATTCTGGCCCAGCTGGAGGACCTGAACCAGCGGCTGGCCCTGCTCCAGGAGCAGGAGGAGAACGCCAAAATGCTCCTGCCCAAGAAAAGCCCGGAGCGCAAGGCGGCGGACGAGCGCATCGACGCCATCGACGACGCCTACGACAGCGTCACCGACGCCATCCACTCCCTGGAGGAGCTGTTCGAGGAGGGGTGAACCTCTCCCCTCTCCCCTGCCCGACTGTCATTTTCCCGACCGCTGTACTCCACAGTGGTCGGGAATTTTGTGCAAAACTTTTTCTTACATCGGCGGATTTTGGGTGGTATACTAACACTGTACAAAATCATAACTGCGTGTAGCACACAGGATGTTCGCAAGGCGTATGCCCTATTTCCGATTGCCGGAAGGGGAATATGCCTTTTTGTTCGGCCTGGACTGCGTACTGCTGCTGCACAGCGACGATTAAAAGAGGAGAGTTCGTATGCCAAAAACAAAAGCACAGGGGATCATTTTCGGCCTGCTCATGTCCTACGCCATGGCGTATGGCATGGAGGTCTATAACGTGGCCATCAAGGAGGGCGCGACGCTGGCCGCCGGGGGCCTGAGCAACATGACCAACATCGTGTTCTGGGACGCCCTCATCGAGGCGTCCTACATGGGTGTGTTCGTGTTCATCGTCTCCAACCTGTACGGCAACCGCTTCGGCGCGGCCTTCGCCGCCAAACACAGCGACCCGGAAAAAGATAACCCGTACTTCTGCCAGCTGCTCCGCCAGGGCGCCACGGTGGCGGTCATGTGTCCCTCCATGAGCCTGATCGCCTCGGTGCTGTTCAACGTCTGCCTGGCGGGCGCGCCTGTGGCGCAGCTCCCCGCCATCTGGGTGGGGACGGTGCTGAAAAACTTCCCCATGGCCTTCTTCTGGAACTTCTTCGCCGCTGCCCCCTTCACCCACTGGCTGTTCGGCAAGCTGTTCCCCAACAAGTAAAAACGAGACAGAACCGCGTGATCGGCACTTGCCGGGTCATGCGGTTTCGCTTTAGAATAGGGGGAAGGGAATATCTTATTTGTCCAGCATTGCGTTGAAACCCCTCCGTCGCGGCTTACGCCGCGCCACCTCCCCTTTCAGGGG